>JASFOS010000054.1:0-13477 GCA_050116415.1 Thioalkalispiraceae bacterium | reverse complement strand
ATTGGTGATGTTAACGATTCCGCTTTCATTATATATGAACAAAACAACTGCGTTGTTTATATAAAAGATGTGTTGTTTACATCTTTTATAGTATTAAAGGACGTTATAAGCTTGATGGTATCAATAGCTATTTTAAATAACATGAGAACGGTATCAATAAAATATTATGGTGATTCTAATGTTGCAAATCTTCTGAATAAGATGGGATTTGCTAATAGAGGGGACGAGAAAGATATATATTTTAAATCAAATCACGAAAATCTAAACATGTTGTCAAAAAACAACTTAAACTGGTCCTTGTTCGAAGGTGATGAAGATATATGAACCTTTTTGATACAACGCTATATTTATAATCACAGTCGTTCTGTGTGGATATGAAAAGAAAGTTATAACCGGTCATTACTTGCAAACACAATATCAAAATCATGTCGGTTATATAATTGTAATGGTAAATGTAAAATAAAAATGAAACGCATACTGGCACATATACTTTATTACACAGGCATTCTTCACTGTCTGCTGAAACTGAGGTCGCTAGATAAAAATAAGCTGTATATATTGGCTTATCATAGGGTGGTGGATGATCAGCATGCGCCAGAATTCGAGGATGGTCTTATTAGTGTAAATACAGAAAATTTTTCACGTCAACTAAAAGTCATAAAAAAATACTACGATGTTGTTAATTTCAAAATGTTGGATAAAAGCAATTCACGATCCAGAATTATAGTGACATTCGACGATGGATATTATGACAACTACAGCAAAGCTTATAAATTAATAAAGAAAAATAACTTGACTGCAACCATGTATATAACTGTTGAAAATATTAATGAAGGAAAAATGTTTTGGTTTGATTATGTTTACAAATCATTAATTAATTTACCAGCTGGCGATATGTATCTCGAATCTCTGAATCTTTACACAAAATTGAACGGATCGTTGTCTGAAAGAAAGGAGATTGCAAGTGAAATAATGAAAAACTCAAAGTTATATCAAATAGCAGAAGGTTAAAGGTTCTGAAAGAATTGCAGGAAATATCTAGTTATCCTATGAGTATGACTGAAGATTGTAAAGTAATGAGTTGGGATGACGTGATTGAAATGCATGAAAATGGTATAGAAATAGGTTCTCATACTTTAACTCATCCAATATTGTCAATGCAGGATGATGCTGATATTAAGAAAGAAGTAGAACAGTCAAAAAAAATAATTGAAAAGAAAATAAGTGATGTGGTTGTTTCATTTGCGTATCCAGTTGGTGGATGCGGCGCATATAACGACGAAGTCATTAACAAACTCGAACAAGCAGGTTATCAATATGCCGTAGTCTATCATCATGGAACAAACTGTATTAATGATGAACGTTATACCTTGCAGCGTATTCCTATAGAACGATATACAACAATTCCAATGTTCTACGCAAATTTATCCATTCCAGAAATATTCAAATGATAAGAACATCTGATAACAAGTTTGTATTCTTTCTTGTCTATCTATATATATTCATGGTGCTCATCAGGCCGCATGAATTCATAGAGTCGATGAAGGAAATACCTATTATGCCAATAGTGTTCGTGCTAATGGTAATTAGTTTCGCATTTTCTGAAAAAAAATTAAGTAATGACATGATTAAGATTGTTATAGGCTTATTCATGGTGATGATGTTTTCTAATATTGTGAATGGATGGATTGGTGGAAGTTATGTGATTTTTCAAGAATATTTACCTGTATTTCTTTTATACATTATCCTGGTAAATATAGTAACTGACGAGAGCAAATTGTTAAGTTTGTTTAATTTGTTCATCTTTTGCGCAATATTGATGTCTGTACATGGCATACAGCAAATGGAGTATGGTGTTGGATGGACTGGAACTAATGCTTATCAAAATAGAATTAGATATATTGGCACAATGAATGATCCGAATGATCTAGCATTATTCCTTGTTTTCTCATTTATCTTATTAATATATTTCATAAATGCAACATCTAATAAGGCATATAAATTATATTATTTGTTTGCTGGTTTGGTTTTGTTGTATGGCATTGTTTTGACAAATTCTAGAGGGGGACTTTTAGCCTTAATTATCGCCTTATTTTTATATTATAAAAGTAAAAAAAATATAATTATTACTTCAGTATTTATTGGTGTTTTAATTTTGGTGTTCGTTAATTACGCATCAAGATTGACAGAAATAAGTACAGAAGAATCGTCAGCCAGTGGTAGATTGGACGCCTGGTACACAGGCCTGCAATTATTCAAATCAAACCCAATCTTTGGAGTAGGTTATGGAAACTTTACTGAATACAATACGCTAACGGCACATAATTCCTATGTGTTAGTTCTATCGGAATTAGGAATAATAGGCTATTACTTATGGTTTATGCTATTAGGTGCAACCTATTACAAGATTTATTTAATTTATAATTATGATAAGAAAAATAATGAATCTAACAACTTGTCACATGTATTATTCTGCGCATTATCAAGTGTAGTGATAGCGATCTTCTTTTTAAGTAGAAGCTATAATATTGTTTTTATAATCATATTGGCATTAATGTATGCATATTCACAAAGAAATACTGAATTGGTTAATCACCCGGAATTAACAGCAGTAAATTATAAAAAATGGTTCGTGTTAACGTTAACATCTATCGTATTCCTGTTTGTAGCTACAAAAATATTATTCCTTATTTGATATGACAATTTTTAAAAATTTTTTATACTCTGGTGCATCTACCTACGTCGAGTATTTTTTCGGCCTGGTGATTTCTATAATGATAGCCAGGGTTTTAGGCCCACATGATTATGGGACATATAGTTTATATATATGGTACTCGGCAGTATTTATAATCGTTACAAACGGTGGCTTAACTACAGCAGCAATAAAGTTTATTGCAGAATATAGCGAAAAACTAGAAGCGGCGAATGGTATTGTTGGCTATCTGTTCCGCAAGCAAATAAAACATCTGCTTGTTATATTCACTTTATCAATTATCGGTATCCTTATTCTAAGTAGTAGTAATATGGAAATTAAATTGCTTTTAATGATACTGCTTGCAGCTTCATTAAAATCAATTTATATGTTCTTTACAGGGATCGCTAAAGGTTTTGAGAGGTTTGATTTTATTGCGTATGTGATTTTCATAGTGGCTCCGTTGAATATCCTATTAATTTATCTCGCCTTCATCAATACTGACAAGTTAGACTATTATATAGGAATATACCTGTTAATATCACTTATGTATGTGATAACAATGTTCTTTGTTTTGAGAAAGCATGATGTCGACGTTCATCCGGCATATGCACCAGATAAAACAGTAACGGTGCGTATCGATCATCATGTTAGAGTTATTAGTTTTTCAATCATATTCTCGTTCATCATCCTGAAACAATCCGAGATATTCTTCCTTGATATATTTTCCACAAAAGAAGATATAGCGATATTCAATGTTGCATACTTGTTGGCAACGAGTGGCGCACTGTTATTGCCAGGGATTGTAACAGGGTTATTACTTCCATATATAACAAGGATTATCAACCGAGATAAAAAACGCTTGGCTGGTACTTATCTGACATCAATAAAGTTTATACTTATACTAGGTATACCATTGGTATTTGTTACGCCAATCATAAGTGAACCAGTTATTAATTTATTATATGGAAAAAATTATATTTTGGCTGCCATGTATTTTGAGTTAATGATGATACCAGCTGTAATTGTAACAGTATCCCAGGTGGCGAGTAGTAATCTTATGGGGCATGACCAACAGTCAACCGTATTCAAAATTACGGTTTTCACTGTGATAATTGGTATATTGCTCGATATACTACTGATAAGAGAATATGGGCTCAACGGTGCTGTTGCAGCATACAGTATAACGATATTAGCACAATCAACCATAACCTTTTATTTTTCGGGCAAACTATTAAATGTAAAATATAATTACATTCAATATTCATTAATCCTGCTCACTGGAATCATTACTTATATTACATGTGACTACTTGGTATCAGATGCTGAGGGGATAACTGTGCTTCTCGTGCTTATACCTTTCGCAATATTATATCTTTTTCTAATCTGGGTTATGCCTATTTTAACAAGTAGTGAGAAGCAAATTGTTATTCAAAAAGTGAAACAAATATATGGAAATATATAAAAACATCTTCAAAAGGCTATTGTATCCATTTTATGAATCTGTTCTTATGAACAGGAAAACATTCTACTATTACGAACAGTATAAGAACAATGAAAAACTAAGTATCGATGAGCTAAAAAATATCCAGTTCAATAAGCTAAAAAAATTACTCAGCTTTTGTTACGAATATGTTCCTTACTACAGAGATAAATGGAAGCAAATCGGTGTGCATCCTGATGATATATGTCGAGTAGATGACCTGCATAAATTGCCAATCCTCACCAAGGAAGACATAAAGAATAATTATGAACTACTTAAGCCGGAATCATACGAATTAAAAAGTTTCACCAAAAGAACTGGTGGCTCTACCGGAGTTCCTCTTAGATTCGAAATATCAAGAGATAGCTACGAATCCCGCATGGCAGTAGCATGGCGAGGTTATGAATGGACGAATGCTGAAATAGGAAGGCGTACAGCATATGTTTGGGGTGCAGATTTTTCCTCAACTTCTTTCCAGAAGCTAAAGCAAAATATCTATAACAATATTTTTAATAGGAAGATTCTGAATACGTTCGAATATTCAAACGATGTTGATTCATTAGTTAAAAAAATTAACAAGTATAAACCAAAAGTTATTGTTAGTTATGTTAATCCATTGTATGAACTCTCCAAATATATTATAGAAAATAATCTGTATATAATTGAGCCGGATACAATAATAACTGGAGCTGAATCACTAGAAAACTATCAACGTGATGTAATAGAAAAAGCATTCAACTGTAAGGTTACTAATACATATGGTTGTCGTGAGGTTATGCTGATAGCAGCAGAATGCAATAAACACAATGGCTTGCATACCAATATTGATCATCTTGTAGTCGAAATTGAGAACAAACATTTGTATCAGGGCGGTCAAGGTGAAGTAATACTTACAGACTTAAGTAATTATGCAATGCCGCTGATACGTTATAAAAACGGTGATCTTGCAACAGTTGATGAGCGTGCGTGTGAGTGCGGGCTAAGTTTTCCTTTGCTGAAAGAAGTGAACGGTAGAATTCTCGATATAATCAGGCTGAATGGTGGAAAAATTATTCCAGGTGAATTTTTCCCACATATGCTTAAAGATATAAAAGGTATAGAGAAATATCAGGTTGTGCAACAAAAAGTAAACAAGCTCGATATCAGGCTCGTGGTTAATAGTGATTATGATGCTTTTTCAGAAAATTATGTAAAAGAAACAATCAGCAAGAGCTTTGATGATGATATAAATGTCGTGTTCGATTATGTTGATGATATAGAAAAAACAGAATCTGGTAAAACAAGAGTTACTATTTCTAACCTATCATGAAAATACTGCACGTTGTCGAAAATTTGAATATTGGCGGTTTAGAGCGTCTTGTTGTTAACCTTGTAAAGCAACATAAAAGTGAAGGTCATGATTTAATGGTTGTGTGCCTGTTCAGTAAGGGGGATCTAGCAAACGAACTCGAAACTATGGATGTAAATGTTGTTGCCTGTAACAAGAATGTAGGTGTCGACTTTTTTTTTGTAAAAAAACTCAGGCGCACAATTGTTCAATATAAACCTGATATAATACATACTCATAATGCAATGTCGCACTACTACTCAGTGCTTGCCACGCTATTATTGAGTAATAAAATAATAAATACGCGGCACGGCATGGGACTCAACCCATATTCAAGAAAACGTGAAATATTATATAAATTAACATGGCCGCTTACCGCTCATTACGTCGCTGTGGCAAAGTTTGCGCATGCTGGCTATCTAAGCAGAAAAGTATTCCCGCCCAATAAGTCATCTGTGGTTTATAACTCAATCGATATCGAATCAATCACCCGCAAGAATGATGACTCTAAAAAGTCTTTCACCAATAAGTATAATATTCCCAAAGAAAGCTTCATCTACGGGATGGTTTCAAGGTTTAGTAATGTAAAGGATCACCGGACTCTTGTTTATGCATTCAAGAAAATTGCTAATTCCTTTTCTAACGCAGTATTGGTGCTCATTGGTGATGGTGAAGAATTTAATAACATCAAGAATCTTATTGATAACTTGCAGTTAGAAAACAATGTTTTGATGTTAGGAGAACGGCAAGGCGCATCAAAATATCTTCAATATTTTGATGTCTTTATTCTTAGCACTAAAACGGAAGGATATTCGATGGCTTTACTGGAAGCGTCGGCGGCTGGATTACCATTGATTGCAACAAATGTTGGTGGCAACTCTGAAATAATTACCAGTAATTATAATGGGTACCTGGTAAAACAAAATGATCCTGATGATTTGGCGCAAGCGATGCGGTGCGTTGTAGATGACGCTGATAATTTAAATAGAATATCTTTGAACAGTTTTGAGTGGGCAAATAATAACGCAACACTAACAAAGTGTGCTTCAGAATATATGAAAATATATAAACAAATAATATAATCACCAAAGGAATTGTAATGCTTTTAATTTTTAGTGCGCTAATACTCGCAGTCATTATTCTTCTTAGTATTTATATCGCTAAAAAAAATATACATATTTGGCTGCTTTCATATATAAAGCACATAGTTAGTACAAACAAAACAGCGTCCACAAAACACATAATCTTTTGTTTCGTAGATCACTTTGAGCCAATGTGGCATAATGCCGATCTGCAAACACAATGCAAACGTGTTGATAGATGGTGTAATGAATATCGTGCTCTTGCCAATAAGCATGGTGATGCTCATGGCATTAAACCAAAGCACACTTTTTTCTACCCGGAAGAAGAATATGTCAAGGAACATCTTGATAAACTAGCGCGGCTTTGTAAAGAAGGGCTTGGTGAAATCGAGATACATTTGCACCACAATGATGATACAGAATCAAACTTCATCAAAACAATGCAAAACTTTATCAATACTCTGGATGAAAATCATGATGCAATATGCAAGGATAAACAAACAGGTGAAAAGGTCTTTTCGTTTATTCACGGAAATTGGGCCCTTGATAATTCCCGAAAAGACGGGAAATGGTGCGGGCTGAATAACGAAATAACACTACTTAAACAACTAGGCTGTTATGCTGATTTTACACTTCCGTCAGCACCAAGTGATACACAGACAAGTAAAATAAATTCAATTTACTATGCGATAGATGACTCTGATAAACCAAAATCACACAATACAGGATGTGATGTTGAAGTCGGCAAACATCATGCGGGTGATCTAATGATCATTCAAGGACCGCTTTCATTGAATTGGAAAGATAGAAAATGGGGTATTTTTCCAAGAATTGAAAACTCGGACATCCGCTCCGGGCAAAAACCAACCCCGGACCGTGTAGACCTTTGGGTGCGAACTGGGATAACTGTAAAAAATAAGCCAGATTGGATCTTTGTAAAGATCCATACGCATGGAACCCAGGAAAACGATATGGATACGCTATTAGGTGACGATATCGATAACATGTTTACCTATTTAGAGGAAAATTATAATGATGGTGAAAACTACAAATTACATTACGTCTCTGCCAGGGAACTGTACAATATCGTAAAAGCAGCAGAGGATTCACGACACGGCGACCCACATGAATTTAGAGATTACCGTGTTGATAAACCAGGTTATTTGCTTCAGTGATACAATTCATAATTACATCTATAGAAAACCTGATTCAAAATATTGTGAAACAGTTCTATAAATTAGCCATATTTTTATTATGAGAAAAATAATCTGATAACATTTGACCTGAAAAATGTGAACTGTTTCTATCGGACTTGTGACCAGTCTCTAAAATCACGAAATCAATGGTTAATAATTGTGACCTGATTCATAAATGTCGAATAGGTGGGGTAAACAAATCTTATCATTAACCCGATAATTGCAGCATCAACACATATAATCAGGGACATAAAGATATGCTGCCTATTCGAAATTATCTCAAAATACAACTATTTCTACCATTGTTACTAATACTAAGCGCATGTGGTGGTGGCGCTAGTGACAATGCTCCAAATGCATCAGTTACTCCAACCGGGACGACCCAGACACCGACTGTAACTGCCCCAGTAGAAACTGCACCAACAGAGACTACTCCATCTGAGCCTGCACCAACAGAGACTACACCAACTGAAAGTGCGCCAGAGCCTACTGTAGAAACAACAACACTGAATTTTCAGGATCTATTCGTTAGCCCAATGAGTTCTGGTACTATCTCAGTGAAATTACATCCACAGTCAACGATCACATTGAGCCAGAGCCAACGTGTGACTTTTGGTGTGCCTTTTCCAAAAGGTTTTTTAACTGATAGTAATAACTTAGTAGTCAAGAATGCGTCTGGCGATGAAATTCCTGCATCGGTTACTGAAACCGTATACTGGCGAGACCTTGAAACCAATAATATTATCTCGATTCGTAACGTTCAGGTTGAGATCGAATATACCTTCTCAGATTATTCTGTTCAGCAGATTATCGTTGAGTTCGGGGCTGGTAACCGTACAGCAAACCTGACTCCTTCAAGCGACCACACGGCAAACTGGGCAACCATCAGCAATGGTGTCAATCCTGCTGAATATCCCGGTAGTGAGCAAATCAAGGAGCCAACTGTATATGCAACATTACCGTCAGACTGGCTCAGCGCCTGCTTGTTACGGACTCGCACCACTCCATTAGGAACCAATTCAGGATTATCCTGGTTTGATACAGCCTATGCGAATTTCTCCAAGACAGCAGTCAATGACGTCGATGAGCGTGTTACAGATGGTAATAAAATTGACTACGTGAGCCAGGCTGCCCCATGGTTATTTGATCGTGCCATGACTCTGTTTGGCATGTATATTCAAACAGGCGAGGTAAAGTGGCTCCGTCACGCACATCGGGCCGCGCAATTTTATGCCAATCATATTTCAGCAACAGGTTATTTTGACCTGAAAAGCTACGAGGATTTGAAATACAGCTATGGCCAATCCATGCTGCTGGATTACATGCTGTTTGGTGATGCGCGTTTACTTCCCAAAATCGAGGCAGTGGCGTCAGCTGGCGAGGGTTGGAACCCGGTTTATACCACGGCAAGCAATTTCTGGACCGAACGCCATCAAACCTACGCGTTACTGGCAGCTTTATCTGCCTGGGAATTGACAGGTAATAGCAGCCACGCAGCCCGCGTCAAGGAAATTGCTGACGCCTCGTTCAACCATGCACTGAATCCACCTAATGGCTGGCCTGTAATTGGCTGTATGCCGCATGAATTGCACGATCATGAGGGTGATGCTACCAACGAGGCAGTGTGTTCACCCTGGATGAATGCCTTGTTTGCGGATGCAATCTGGCGTTACTATATCCATTCTCAGGACGATAATGCATTGATCTTCCTAGGAAATCTTGCAGATTATATGTTAAACTATGGTACATACGTGGTGCCCGATGGACATTCTGAGGTTCACATGGTGGGCAAAGCCTTGCCATATTACCTCGCATCACATGAATATACCTACTCTGGGCCATGGAGTGACTTTGAACATACCTGTGATGTGGCTGGTGCCATGGCCAAGGGCATGTGGGCGAAGGAACGACTGGGACAAGACAGCAGTAGTGTGAATGCCAGGTTCACCCATTTAATGCAGATATGCCAAGAAAACCTGGACTACTGGTATAGACCATCTGCCCCCGAAGTTGGTTATACTGCTTGGCGATTAAATCCTCCGAGGAAATATAGTTGGTGGTTTGGGACAACAGCAGATTTAGCGTGGTTCTTAAATTAAATGGATTATTATCACGCTATTTTCTAAAATTAATCATCGTGTTACTTGTATACAGCTTATCGTATGCAAGTAACGCGAATGATTTTACTCATATAACAACTAACACTCTCTTCAAGAGTGATATTGATAAATATCTAGTTAATAACACATTAAAAATTCCTCTCACGTTTCATTTTCAGCCATCATTTCGTCAATCAAAATCAATCATTACATTTGCGATTCCATTTCCCAAAGGTATAGCAAAAAATATAGAATTAATTTCACTTCGCGATAAAAATGGAAATGAAATACCTTCTTCAGTATCAAGATTAATCGACTGGAGAGACCTGCACTCCAATAAAACAGTCTCAATTCGTTCCGTATTATTCAAGCTGGATTCCAAAGACTTAACAAACCGGGACAGCGCTTATTTCGTTTTTTACGGCAAGAAGAGAAAACTCAAAAAGGACATTGATACCCCGCCATCACAAAGCTGGGTTACCATCGACAACGGGGTTTACCCGGATGAATATCCAATTAATGAACAGATAAAGGAGCCAGCGGTATATGTCACACTGCCAACTGATTGGCTCAGTGCTTGCCTGTTACGTACCCGAACGATTCCACTCGGTAGCAGTTCAGGTTTGTCCTGGTTTGATACGGCATATGAAAACTATTCAAAAACAGCAGTTAATGATGTCGATCCGCGGGTAACTGCGGACAATAAAATCAACTATGCCAGTGACGCGGAGCCCTGGCTATTCGACCGTGCCACGACCTTGTTCGGTATTTATATTCGTACTGGAGATATTAAGTGGCTGCGCCATGCGCACCGTGCCGCGCAATTTTATGCCAACCACGTATCGGCGGAGGGTTTTTTTGACCTGAAAAGCTACGAGGATTTGAAATACAGCTATGGCCAGTCCATGCTGCTGGATTACATGCTGTTTGGTGATGCGCGTTTACTCCCCAAAATTGAGGCGGTGGCGAAGGCTGGCGAGGGCTGGAACCCGGTTTATACCATCTCCAGAGGTTTCTGGACGGAGCGTCACCAAACTTACGCATTGCTGGCGGCCTTGTCAGCCTGGGAGGCGACTGGCAATGACAGGCACGCAGCTCGCGTCAGGGAGGTTGTTGGCGCCTCATTCGGTCATGCGCTAAATCCCCCCAATGGCTGGCCTGCGATTGGCTGTATGCCGCACACGCGCTCTTCGCATGAAGGTGACGCGACCCATGAGGCAGTGTGCTCGCCGTGGATGGGGGCCTTATTTGCGGATGCTATCTGGCGCTATTATATCCATTCAAATGACAAAAATGCCTTAGTATTTCTGGGTGATTACGCCGATTTCCTGGTTAAATACGGGACCTATATCGTTTCAGCTGATGTAGCTCACATTTCCGGCAGAACCATGCCATGGTATATGGCATCACACGAGTTTCAGTTTAGCGACTCGGGCCCCTGGGCAGATTATGAACATACCTGTAATGTCGCGGGCGCCATGGCCAAGGGCATGTGGGCAAAAAAACAGTTGGATGAGGATACTGAAGCTATAAAAGACACCTTAGAAGAATTGCTCTATTCATGTAATGAAGTTCTGGACAGGTGGCATAGACCAAGAAGTATAAATACGGGAAATCCTGTATGGCGTTTATCTCCACCGCGAAAATATAATTGGTGGTTCGGGACAAACTTGGACATGCCCTGGATTTTGTCCCAATAATTTATTAATCAGAACACGAATCTAATTCATACTCGATAAGCAAGTATCGTTTCTGACGTAGTGCCTGGCACTACCCATATTGCTGGTGTTGTCGTGGGTATTATTGTTATTACAAACCTTTTCCCTAACCCGTGTGAGCCGTTTCGCTCCTCATTTAATGAAAAGCAAATTATTACATTATCAGAGAAATCAAAGTTAGAAGTCATTGCGCCTATATCCTGGATGACGAAAAGACTTTTCAGGAAGCAGGGCAAATTATCAGAGATAAAAAAATGTAAAAAATGGAAAAATATTCCAGTGAGCTATCCGAGTTATTATCATGTGCCCGGATTGTTTCGTGGTTTGAATGGATTGTTTATGTTTTTATCAATCTTTCGGAACTTTCTGAAAACAGACCATAAGCAATGTACTGTTTTGTTTGGGACATGGTTATTTCCTGACGGTTTTTCTACAGTTTTATTATCCAAAATATTCAAAAAAGACGTTTTGTTGAAAGTGCATGGTAGCGATGTTGAGTTACTGGCCAAAAACAGGTTGCGTAGATATTTTTCTGTATGGGCTGCAAATAATGCAAATGCCATCATAGCCGTGAGTGATTATCTAAAGATGGAGCTTGTAAAGTACGGCGTGGCGGAAAATAAAATACATACTATTTATAACGGAACAGATAAAGATGTTTTTTATGTGAATAGTGATAAAAAACATACAGATAAAAACTTGGTAAAAAAAAATATAGGCGTGTATGTAGGGAATTTAAAAAAAGAAAAGGGTGTTTTTGATTTTATTAAATCAGTTTCACCTGAATTCTGTGTTGAAAATAATCTTGAGATACGTGTGATTGGTGACGGGCAGTTAAGAAAGCAACTTGAAGAATATGTGAATAACGAAAAATTAGCATCGTATATTACATTCCTGGGTAGAATGCCGCAGCATGATATTGCTGATATTTTGCGACAGGCTTCATTTTTGTGCTTGCCGAGTTACCACGAGGGATTGCCCAATGTCCTGGTTGAATCCATTTCATGTGGTACGCCAGTGATTGCCTCGAATGTTGGAGGAATACCTGAGATTATTAATCATGAAAATGGCGTGCTTGTCAAGCCGGGTCAGATGGCGGAAATATCGAAGGCTATCTCGACAGTAGTCAATAAGGAATGGCAAAGGGAGGTTGTCAGCAAATCAATCAATATCTCAACATGGACTGATAATGCAACTGAAATTCACAATCTTATAGAACGGGTCGCATGCACAAGAACATGAATGTCATCAAACGAATACTGGTGAAAATTATTTTGAAAATGTTGCCAGAACGGTATGCATTTTATAAGCATGGCAAGGGAAGGACAGTTTACCTGACGCTTGATGATGGTCCTGATGAAAAATATACGCCATTATTGCTCGAAGTACTAAAAAAACATTCAGTTAAAGCTACGTTTTTTCTGGTGGGTGATAATGTTAGACAGAATGAGTCCGTGGTGAAAATGATCCATGATGATGGACATGTGTTAGCAAATCATAGTATGTCACATAATTTGTATCACGAATTAAATGCCAATGAACAGCTAAATGGTATTGTTGAACTTAATGAACTACTTAAAAAAATAGATGGCAAGAATTCAAGAAGCTTCAGACCTCCTCGTGGTGATATTTCATTAAATTTGCTGTTCAAGTTAGCAAGAAGAAAACTTTCGGTTGCTATGTGGTCATATGACAGCATGGATTACAAAAACTGGGACCTTGATAAGCTTATTGATTTCAATAAAAACAGAGACATCCAAAATGGCGAGGTGATTTTGTTTCATGATGATAATATCACGTCGGTTAAAGCACTGGATAAGTTGATTCCTCTTTGGCAATCAAAGGGTTATAAATTCGAAAGTTTAGATATAAGCTAATAT
>JASFOS010000053.1:0-13535 GCA_050116415.1 Thioalkalispiraceae bacterium | reverse complement strand
CACCTGTGAAGGTGAGGATATCTCGCCACCACTCAACTGGAGCGGCGTTCCGGATTTGACCCAAAGCCTGGTGCTGATCATCGATGATCCGGATGCCCCGGACCCCGAAGCCCCCAGGATGACCTGGGTGCACTGGGTACTGTATAACTTGCCACCGACCGTCACTCAATTGTCTGAACAGGTTGCCGGGAACAACCTGCCTGAGGGAACCGAACAAGGGCTGAACGACTGGAAACGAACAGGCTATGGTGGCCCCTGCCCCCCGATAGGCCGCCACCGTTATTTTCACAAGCTGTATGCCCTGGATACCATCCTATCGCTGAACACGCCAACCAAGAAGGAAGTGGAAGCAGCAATGCAAGGCCATATCCTGGCCGAGACTGAACTGGTCGGCAACTACCAGAAAACCCGCCCATAACGCGGACATTTCAGGCTGCCGAATTTAAAAAGAATCCTGTTTTCATCATTGTCCTGATGCTCTAAGCTTGGCGTATGCCCGACACGATTAAACAACCCTCTCCTTACCCTAACTGGCTCCGTTACGGGCTGTTTGCGCTAATCTTCGTGCTCACCTATTACTGGTTGTCTGTCAGCCTGATGCCCGGCGAAACCCATTACGAGATCCCCTACAGCCAGTTCAAATCTTATGTTCAGCAGGGGCACGTGCAACAGGTCGAAATCAGTGGCTATGAAATCAAGGGCAGATTGAAAACGCTGATGCCCATCGGCCCGCAACGCCAGGAGGCCAGTAACTTCTCCACCCGTCTGCCCAACTTCGGTGATGAAACCCTGATGCCAGCCCTGGAAGCAGAGCAGGTCGCGGTCACCATCAAGGAGGAAGTGGCCAAGGGCGCCATGATGACCCTGATGCTGGCCTTGTTGCCCTGGTTGATCTTGCTGGGCTTTTTTTACCTGATCTATTCACGTACGGCGAAAAGCCTGGGTGGCCGGCTGGGCGGTTCAGGTGAATTGAAAAAATTTCTCGAATCGCCGGCCCAAAAAGCCGTCGTCCCCGACGTTACCTTTGCCGATGTCGCCGGGCAGGATAATGCCAAACGTGAAGTCACCGAGCTGGTCGAGTTTCTAAAGCGCCCCGAGCAATTTCGTAAACTCGGGGCCGAGGTACCACGCGGTATTTTACTCATGGGTGCCCCCGGTACCGGGAAAACCCTGTTAGCCAGGGCGCTTGCCGGCGAAGCGGGCGTGCCTTTCTTTTCCATCTCCGGTTCCGAGTTCATTGAAGTCTTTGTCGGGGTGGGTGCCTCGCGGGTGAGAAACCTGTTTAATGCCGCCAAGCAAAATGCGCCGAGTATCGTGTTTATCGATGAACTGGATAGCGTCGGTCGCACCCGTGGAACCGGGCTTGGTGGTGGTCACGATGAACGCGAACAAACCCTCAACCAGATCCTGGCCGAGCTGGATGGTTTTACCGGACGTGAAAATGTCATCGTACTGGCGGCCACCAATCGTCCGGATGTGCTCGATCCTGCCCTGCTACGGCCCGGTCGTTTTGATCGTCATGTGACACTGGATCTCCCCGATCGTAACGATCGGATAGCACTACTGAACCTGCATACCCGTAAAGTGCCGCTAGCCAGTGACGTTGATCTTAAAAAAATTGCCGCTGGCACCCCTGGCTTCTCCGGCGCAGATATCAAGAACCTGGTGAACGAGTCCGCCATGCTGGCCGCGCGTTACAAACGTGAGCAGGTAACAATGGCGGATTTTGAAGAGGCACGCGATAAGCTACTGATGGGCAGTGTGCGCACCCTGGCGATTCAACCCGAGGAACGCCACCGGCTCGCCGTGCACGAGGCCGGACATACCATCGTCGCCTACTACGTGCCGCATGCCGATCCCCTCTACAAGGTCTCGATTATTCCGCGTGGCCGTGCTCTTGGCGGCACCCAGCAATTGCCCGAAGAAGAGCGTCACACCTTGCCGGAAGAGTATTTGCGAGATCGGCTGGCCATGATCATGGGTGGCCGCAGCGCGGAAAAGGAGCTGTTAGGTTCAGTCAGCTCCGGTGCCGACGATGATATCCGCACCGCCACAGCACTGGCTCGGGCCATGGTCAGCCGTTGGGGGATGTCAGCTGATGTGGGCCCCATTGACTTACGTGAGAGCGAAGAACATCCCTTCCTGGGGCGCGAAATCGCGCAACCCCGCCGTTACAGTGAACACTCCTCGGAGACCGTCGACAAGGCGGTGCGTTCCTTGATGCTGGAATCAGAACAGCGCGCCAGTGAGATTATTCAGCAACATCGAGAGCAGTTAGACCAGTTGATACAGCAGCTGGAAGAAAAAGAAACCCTGCACCGGGAAGATATCGAAAAATGCCTTGGCCCGGTCACGCCGGACAAGCCCCTGGAACAGGTGAATTAAGCCGCTCTTGCCGCCTATATATTGGTCAGGACTTTCCGTAGAGTTTACGTAATTCTTGCTTAGCCTGCTCCAGGACACGTTTTTGCTCCGGATCCAGCTTGCTGCCCGCACGATTGATGTAAAAAACCAGCATCGACATGGCCGAACGAAATGGCGTCGCCTTGCGCTGGCGACTGGCTTCGGCTGAATTTCTCAAGGACTCGGCGATGCGCCGGGGATCTCGCCAGGTAAACACGCCCTCTTCCAGTTCAAGCGCATGGCTTTCCCGGGTCACTTTCGCCGACCAGTTCGAGGAGGGTGTTTTGGAGCGTTTTGCCATTATGCGACCATGAAGCGCTATCAGCAGACAATGCCAGAATGCCAAGTATAGCGCATAAAAAAAGCCTAACTCATTGATGAGTCAGGCTTTTTTACATGAAGGTTGGTAGCGGGGGCAGGATTTGAACCTACGACCTTCGGGTTATGAGCCCGACGAGCTACCGAGCTGCTCCACCCCGCATCAGGAGTAGCGCATAATACAGGTGAGCGCGGTGCTAAGCAAGCATTCTGCAATGAAATTCACGTGAAATTTGCCGGCGATCAGCCTTTCATGCACCAAACCAAGCCCGACCCTGCTACCTGCAATGAGCACAGGTGCAAAATGCAGACTTCCTGAAAACCGGTGTATTTTTGTTGCCGTTAACATATTGATTTACCTAGAATATCAAGAAGTGGTACGGGTCTTGCTCGTTCATAATTACAACTAAATTTTTACCTTATTTTGTATCATTAAGGGGTTACATCAATGACAAATACGCGTCGAATATTTTTAAAAGCATCGCTGGCGGCCAGTACCCTGGCAGTCGCGGCAGGAGCAAACCTGCTAACACCGCGCACGGTACTCGCTGCCTGGCCAGCCAAGGCATTCAATGCCAAGAAAATGGATGCCGCCATGACCGACCTGGTGGGCGGCACGAAAACCACGCCGAGCAAGGATATAACGGTTGATGCACCGGATATCGCTGAAAACGGTGCGGTGGTGTCGGTTACCGTAAAAACCAGCCTGCCGAAAGTTGAGAGTATTTCCGTGTTCGTTCCCGTAAATGCTTTTCCCCTGGCATCAAGCTACGTCTTTGCCAGCACCACAGACAGCTTTATCACCGGCCGCATCAAGATGGCAAAGACATCAGATGTGATCGCCGTGGTGAAGTCCAATGGCAAACTCTACACAGCCAAGAAAGCCGTTAAGGTAACACTTGGTGGTTGTGGTGGTTAATCAACCTGTGAGCAAAGACTGAATTAGAGGATAAGTAACATGGCTAAGAAAATGAAAATACGTGCATGGGTTGATGGAAGCAAGGCATCCGTCAAAGCAATCCTGTTTCACCCCATGGAAACCGGTTTACGTAAAGACAAGGCAAGCGGCAAAAAGATCCCGCCACACTACATAACCGAAGTCAATTGTAAACATAATGACAAAGAAGTCCTGACATGCCTGTGGGGACCTGGTGTATCAAAGAACCCTTTCCTGTCTTTCCGTTTTAATAACGCCAAGAAAGGTGACAAGCTCACCATCAGCTGGGTTGATAACACGGGTGCAACCGGCAGTGGCGAAACCACGATAAAATAAGCGATTATTTTATACAAAAAAAGGCGACTTGATAGTCGCCTTTTTTATTAGCACAATATAAAAAAACGGGTGCCAATGGCACCCGTTCTTTTCTGGTTATACTGTAAACCTTATTATGGTTTTACGTACAGGTAACCTTTTTGCTGAAGATGTGCAACGTGGGCTACACCTGATGGAATGATTTCAGCATTTACGTTGATTTTGTTTTTGTCAATCTTTTTACCACGGATAGTGTTGGCACAAATCTGGAACTTAACACCACGGTTCGCCAGACTCGCGATAGTGTCAGAGAAGTTATACACTTTACCAGATTTAGGGTTTTTCTTACCCATTGCGCCATCAACCATGGCAAAACCGCCTGAGCTGTGAGTTACAACGATGATTTCAACATTGTCATCGCCCAGTGCGTTCAGGTGGTTTTTGACGTTACGTAAGGCACCTGTTGCAGTATGAATGTTGTTAACATGATAAACAACTCTTTGCTTGTCATAGCCGTTCTTGGCAGAGCCTGCTTGAGCAGTGAAGCTCAGGCCAACTAAAGTAGCAGCTAATAATACAGCTTTCGTAAAATTAAACTTCATGGTTTTCTCCTCCTGGTATCCAGGTATTTATGGTTATACAAAAAGTATATACTCTACCTAAGTAGAGCAAGTTTTGTTCCAACTTCCCTATTGGTTACACTTCCCTTTTTAATTTCAACAACTTAATAAGTAACATAATATTATAATATTGTGTATTCTTATATGTTGTTGTTGCAAATTGCAGATTCCGATTATAGAAACAGTGTAGATTACACCATCTCCTCCTGTTCCTCGTAGCGGCGCAATTTACGCCACAAGGTTGTCTTATCAATACCCAGTATCTGGGCTGCCTTGGTCTTTTTGCCATTGAAGCATTTTAATACATGACTAATATATTCCTGCTCCAAGGCTTCGAGAGAAACAAAATCATCACTGGAAAAACTCACAGGCAGATCATCCAGTACCTCGGTTTCCTTGCCGAGTGAATCCCAGTGCAGCACCGGGCCATCTGATAAAATCACGCTGCGCTCGATGGTATTCCTGAGTTCACGGATGTTTCCTTGCCAGCTATAGTCACATAGGCGTTGCAATGAACCATTATCAAAACCCTGAATGCGTCGATTATACTTTTCAGAAAACTCTTCAACCATCGCATCGATTAAGGCCGGAATATCTTCGCGACGCTCTGAGAGCGAGGGGACATGAACGTTAACCACGTTCAGGCGATGGTAAAAATCGTGCCGTAACTCACCCTGTTCAACCATTTGTTCCAGGTTACGGTTACTGGCTGCAATGATGCGAATGTCTACATGAATAGGCGTAACACCACCGACCCGGGTAATCGTGCTATCTTCGATGGCACGCATGAGTTTCTTTTGCATGGTGTCTGAAATATTACAGATTTCATCAAGAAATAACGTACCGCCACTGGCTTGTTCCATCAGCCCTGATTTGCGTTGCGTTGCACCGGTAAAAGCCCCTTTCTCATGACCAAACAGTTCGCTTTCCAGCAAGGTGGTACTTAAAGCGCCACAGTCAACGGCGACGAAGGGCGCATTTTTCCGTGGACTGTAATCGTGTAACGCACGCGCCACCAGTTCCTTGCCGGTGCCCGATTCACCCGTAATAACAGCGCTACAACTGACTTCAGCGACTTTTTCGATAGTATTGAACAACTGCTTCATGATCGGGGTATCACCCACCATACCGAAGCGATTACGTTTCTGACCAATTTGTCTTTTCAGTAACCGGTTTTCATTTTTCAGGCGCACGTTTTTCATGGTGCGTTCAAGCAGTAGCTTTAACTCGGCAAAATCAAATGGTTTCTTGATGAAGTCATTGCCACCGCGCTTCATCGCTTCCACTGCATTTTCCACCGATGAGTAACCCGTCATTACCAGGATCGGGATCTCCTGGTCGATCTCGCGTAATGCGGACAGCAATTCAAACCCGGTCATGCCAGGCATACGTAAATCTGTGATCACAATATCTGCGCCTTGCTCGGCAAAGACTTTCAGACAATCCTTGCCATTCTGAAACACCTGGCACTCATAATTTGCATTATCACAGTTACGCTTCATGACCCTGCATGTGACCATATCGTCATCAACAAACAGGATCCTGATTGGCTGGTTTTTCTTATCCGACATTTGCCGCCTCCATTACTTCTTTTTCTACGTCTTCACGTGGCGCTTTTCTTTTGTCTTCCAGGGGCAAACGAATGAGTACTGATGCACCTGCATTATCGGTATTGTCAATTTGGATTGAACCACCATGCTTGTTAATAATGCCGTAACTGACGGAAAGACCCAGCCCGGTGCCTTCGCCTTCCGGCTTGGTGGTAAAAAAGGGATCAAATATCTTCGAAGCACTCTTGGCATCAATACCTCTTCCCTGGTCCAGCACTTCGATCACGACCTCTCCCTGCTTGATATCCGCCTGGATAAATATCGAGGAACCGGCAGGTGTAGCCTGTATGGCATTAAGCAGAATGTTGACAAACACTTGTTGCAGCAGGTTTTTATCACCTTGCATGATGAGTGGTGATTTAATCTGGGTGTGTAACGTGATATCGGCTGATTCAATACGATGTTGTAACAACTGCAAGGTTTCATCCAGCAAGGCGGCCATATCGAATTCTTCGTAAGTTGGCTCACTTTCCCGTGCGAAATTCAGAATGCCCTGTACGATGCGGGCGCAACGCTGCCCTTCTTTTTTCATGACATCGATATCCGCTTTGATTTCCTTGTTATCATCGCCGACCGATTCACCAACCAGCGTAGCCAGCGACATGATATTGGTCAGTGGGTTATTAATTTCATGACCAATTCCTGCTGCCAATTGACCCAGTGCCGCCAGGCGCTCGGACTGGCAGGCGGCTTTGACGGCTTTTTCACGTTCCTTCTCAGTGTGTTCCAGGTTGGCGGCAAGATAGTTAAAGGCACGGCCGGCATGGCCTATTTCATCATGCCCCACCGCCTGGTAGCGGGCGCCGCGCTCACCATCGGCAAATCGCTTG
Source organism: Thioalkalispiraceae bacterium (assembly GCA_050116415.1). Classification (GTDB taxonomy): domain Bacteria; phylum Pseudomonadota; class Gammaproteobacteria; order UBA6429; family Thiohalophilaceae; genus JARRJY01. The sequence goes on along the minus strand of JASFOS010000053.1, from coordinate 6,502 downwards.
ATAATATCGGCCAGGTTATGAATCGGTTTGGCTAACCAGCCCGATGCCCAGACGGCAATCAATAAACTGATAACAAGTAAAACCACCAGTAATAACCAGATGGAGTTACGCATATTGATAATCGGTGCAAACAGGGTATCACGGTCTGTTTCAATGACCAGCAGCCACTTGGTATCACGGTTGTCATAGGGTGACATTTTCCGGTAGAACAACATCCGGCCACTATCCTTGAAGATAGAGCCATACAAAGGCGCGTTATGGACTGACTGCCACTCTTCGGGTTGCAGTTCGGAAGAAAAACGGTAATCAGTTTTTACCTGGTCGGCAAAACGTTTGTCATTGTCATGGTGATATAGATAAATCCCGTCACGGATCGTATCGTCACTCAACTCAACAATATAGGCCAGTCCGGGGTAGCCCCCCAATGCGGTCTGCATGGTCGCATCCAGTTGCTTACCCCAGACATTCACCACAAGCACTGCCTCGGTGTTATCAAGTTCATCCCTGATAGGGACCGAATAACGGACCATGGCTGGGCAAAAATCTGCACCGGCGCTGACCTGCCCCAGCTCGAAGTCAGACATCACGACACTTTTCTGGGTATACAAGGCATCCTTAAAAAAGGGGCGATTGGACTGGTCGGCAATAAACAACCGGCCTGTCTGCTCCTCGACACGCTTGGGAATAATCGGTTTGCCTTCCTTTACCTTGACCAGGGTCTTGCCACGGCTATCAATAAAGCGGATGGCCTGGATACTGGGTACCGAGTACTGGTAGTTGAGGAAGAAATTTTCCAGCTGTTCGGCCTGCTTATCGTAATTCGCGTGAGGCCTGCCCGACTGGTAATTCTGGTGGGCCATGGAAGCGAATTCCTTGATGACGGGAACCCGGGCCAGCCCATTGGCGATGGCCTTCTGGTTTTTGATGATGATATCCAGTTCATCGGCCATCTTGTCCAGCGTGGTATGCAGCTCAATCTCGGTGCGTGCCTCCACTTCTGATTCCATGCGATCAACCACACCGAACAACAGTACCAGCAGTGGAATGCTGGTCAGCAGGGCGAGAACAAAAAACAGCTTCAGTCGTAAAGGCATCGATGAATCACAATATTTTGCAAGTTGCATCGATTATGGCAGAAAGCCATGGACATGAGCAAGAAATAATCAATATATAAGTTTTTGATTATATTCTTATTTTTGTACTTTAAAGCGTAATAATTTCATAATGCAACCATTTGTAAAAATGGTGCATATTTAAATGCTTTACCTGAAATAGTGCTTGAGGGTATGGCGATAGACGAAGCCTGGCAAGGCAAACACCACGAACAGGCAGAACGTGACCGCGTAGAATTCCCAGTCCTGGCTATGTAATCCTCCCATGGTCTTCATCTCGAAGCCAAAGGCGACTAGTCCCATCAGCAGGTAAAACACCAGCCACTCGAGGAACTCCATCCAGAAGCGCTTCTTACCCCCGGGCGGCGGCAGGAAAACGAAGAACCGGTCACTCAACCAGGGTAAATTTGCGGCAAGCAAGGCCAGCAACAGGAATGCTGCTATGAGGAATGTTGTCATGCTGTTTTTTGTCGGTTAGCCGGTGGTAATCGCGGATAAGCACAACGCCATCAAGTCACCGGGAAATATGCCAATTACCAGTACCAGGATACTGTTTGTGGTGATCATAGCACGCATATCCACGCTGCACATCAACGGCGTGCTCTCTTCCGCCTTGTCAAAGTACATGACCTTGATGATACGCAGGTAATAAAAAGCACCGATGATCGAGAAAATCACCGCCACGATTGCCAGCCACACCATGTCGATGGCAACCACTTCCTTGAGAACCGACAGCTTGGCCCAGAAACCCAGGAATGGCGGCACACCGGCCATGGAGAAAATCAGGATCAGCATCATGAAGGCATACCAGGGGCTGCGTTGGTTCAGGCCTTTAAAATCAGCAATTTGCTCTGCTTCGAAACCTTCCCTGCTCAACAGGATCACCATGCCAAAACCACCCAGTGACATCAGTACGTAACTCAGTACGTAGAACATGGACGCGGCAAAACCGGTTTCGGTACCGGTGAGTACCCCCAGCAACAAAAAACCGATATGCGAAATCGCCGAGTAGGCAAACATGCGCTTGATATTGGTCTGGGCGATGGCCACGATGTTGCCAATACCCATTGATAATACTGCGAGGATAACCAGGATCCCCTGCCATTGTTCATGCAGGCCATACAGGCCGTCCACCAGTAAGCGCATCAGCATGGCAAACGCCGCAATTTTGGGCGCCGACGAGATGTAAAGCGTGACCGCGGTGGGTGCGCCGTGATACACGTCCGGCACCCACATATGAAATGGTACCGCGCCCAGTTTGAAGGCCACCCCGACCATCAGGAACACCAGGCCAAAGACCAGCAGGATCTGATCCGCAACCAGGGGAGCCTGTTGACTGATCTCGGCCAGATCCAGGGTGCCGGTCACGCCATAGAGCATCGACATACCATAGAGCAGCATTCCCGAGGCGATGGCGCCCAGGACAAAATATTTCATGGCCGATTCGGAGGCCATCATCGAGTCACGTTTCAATGCCACCATCGCATACAGGCTTAATGATAATAATTCCAGGCCGAGATAGAGGGTTAACAGGCTATGGGCTGAAACCATGATCATCATGCCCAGTACCCCGAACAAGCCCAGCACGAAGAATTCACCTTTGAATATCTTGTTCTGGCGCAGGTAATCCTTGGCATAGAGAAATACCACCAGTGCTGCCAGGTAAATACAGATTTTCATCAGGTCACTCATGGGATCACGGATGAAACTGTTACTGAAAGTAAATTGTGTGGCCGTGCTGTAATCAGAAAGCGTCAGAAAAAACGCCCCGACCAGGGTTAACTGGGCCAGGCCATAGGTAAGGATTCGATTGTTGTCAGAGATAAACAAGTCAAATACCAAAATAATACATGCCATGGTGAGAATGAACATCTCGGGCATTGCCAGCAGCATATTCGGAACTTCAAAATTCATTGTAATATCTCTATCTCAATAGTTTACAGTTTGGATTGCATCATGTGTTGTATCAGGTTCGCAACACTTGCATCCATCACGTCAATCAGTGGTGCCGGCCACACCCCGAACAACAACACCATCACAGCCAGGATGGTCAAAAACAGGAATTCACGTTTATTGATGTCCTGCAACTTGGCCACGTTATCATTTTTGACTTCACCGAAGATCACACGCTTCACCATCCACAAGGTGTAAGCCGCGCCCAGGATCAGGGTGGTCGCCGCCAGGAAGGCAAACCAGACATTGGCTTTGAAGGAGCTTAAAATCACCATGAACTCACCGACAAAACCCGAGGTGCCCGGTAAGCCGGCATTGGCCATGGCGAACAGCACGGCAAACGCGGCGAATTTCGGCATCGTGTTGACCACGCCCCCATAGGCACTGATCTCACGACTATGTACCCGGTCGTACATCACCCCGACGCACAGGAACATGGCACCGGAAATAAAACCATGCGATATCATTTGTACAATCGCCCCCTGCATACCCATCGCCGCGCCATCAAGCTTGCCAGTGTTATCGAGAATGTGCCAGGCAATGAAGAACCCGAGCGTCACGAAACCCATGTGAGAGATGGACGAATAAGCGATGAGTTTTTTCATGTCCTGCTGTACCAGCGCCACGAAGCCAATATAGACCACGGCGATCAGTGACAGGCTGATCATGAAGCCATCCAGGTAATGACTGGCATCCGGCGTGATAGGTAACGAGAAACGCAGGAAGCCATAAGCACCCAGTTTCAACATGATCGCGGCCAGGATCACGGAACCACCGGTCGGGGCCTCAACGTGTGCGTCCGGTAACCAGGTATGTACCGGCCACATCGGTACCTTGACCGCGAAAGCCACCAGGAAGGCAATAAAGATTAACACCTGCGTCTGCAGGTCGATTTTAAAGGCATGAAAATCGAGGATCGCAAAGCTGCCACTTTCCAGGCGCAGGTACAGTAACGCGATCAGCATGAACACCGAACCGAAGAAGGTGTACAGGAAAAACTTGATGGTTGCATAGACGCGGTTGGGCCCACCCCACACACCGATGACGATAAACATCGGGATCAGCATGGCTTCCCAGAACACATAGAACAAGGCGGCATCCAGCGCGGCAAACACGCCGTTCATCAGGCCCGCCATGATTAAAAACGCCGCCATATATTGCGCCGGTTTCTCCTTGATCACTTCCCAGCCGGCAATCACCACGATCACCGTCATGAAGGTGGTCAGGATGATTAACGGCATGGATATGCCATCTATCCCAAGATGGTAGTTAATCTTGAAGGCCGATATCCATGGGCTCAACTCGGTAAACTGCATCGCCGCAGTCGCCGTGTTAAATTCCGTGTAGAGTGGAATCGACAGGATAAAGGCGAGGATCGAAAACAATAGAGCGACAACACGTGCCGTGGCATCATTGGCATAGCTGCCTGCCAAAAGCACGGCAACACCACCGAGTACGGGAATCCAAATTACCAGGCTTAATAGAGGCCAATCACTAAACATGCTTCGAAACCTTTCTTATTCTCATTGTTACATGACAAACAAGCCAATCAGGGCAATCAAGCCGAGAATCATGGCAAACGCATAGTCATACAGGAAACCGGTCTGAACCCGGCGTATCACGCCGGAGAACCAGCCAACAACATGGGCCGAACCATTCACAATCAACCCATCAATAAATTTCACATCACCGAACTTCCACAGCCCCTTGCCAATACCCCGGCTACCACCGGCAAACACGATTTCGTTGAAGCGATCCGCGTAGTACTTGTTTTCCAGCAAGGTGTGAATCGCCTTGAATTTCGACTCGAACCATTCAGGGATATCGGGACGTTTCATGTAGAAGAAATAGGCCGTGGCAACACCAAGCAGTGCCAACCAGAACGGCAGCGTTACCAGGCCGTGCGTGATCATGCCCCAGACACCATGGTAATCCTTGGCCAGCGCCCTCAAAACATCGTGATGGGGGGCCACATAAACGGCATTGCCAAAGAAATCCCCGAAGGCCATATCGCCCACGTACATGCCACCGATAAATACCGAGGGTATCGCCAGCAGGATCAACGGCACGGTGACCACCTTGGGACATTCATGCAGGTGTTCCCGGGTATGTTCATCCATGCGTTCCTTGCCATGGAATACCAGGAAGTACATGCGGAAACTGTACAAGGCAGTGATAAAGACACCCGCTAACACCGCGAAGTAGGCAAAACCCGAACCGGCGATGGTCGACTGGCCCACGGCCAGGATGATTGAATCCTTGGAGAAGAAGCCGGCAAACCCGGGGGTACCGATCAGGGCCAGCGAGCCCACCAGCGAGGTAATCCAGGTGATGGGCATGTATTTACGCAGGCCACCCATCTTGCGCATGTCCTGTTCATGATGCATGGCAATGATCACCGAACCTGCACCGAGGAACAGCAAGGCTTTAAAAAATGCATGAGTCATCAGGTGAAACACGCCCGCCGCATAGGCCGAGGCGCCCAGTGCCACGGTCATGTAACCCAGTTGGGACAGGGTTGAATAGGCCACCACGCGCTTGATATCGTGTTGCACCAGGCCCAGGAAGCCCATGAACAATGCTGTAATCGCCCCGATCACCAGTACCACGCTTAACGCGGTTTCCGATAATTCAAACAGCGGCGACATGCGCGTCACCATAAAAATACCCGCGGTCACCATGGTGGCCGCATGAATCAGCGCCGAGATCGGGGTGGGACCTTCCATCGAATCCGGTAACCAGACATGCAAGGGCACCTGGGCTGACTTACCCATGGCCCCGATGAACAACAGAATACAGATCAAGGTCATCACTGACCATTCACTGCCAGGAATCACTTCAATGGTCTGCCCCGCTACCTTGCCGGTATTACCAAATACCGTGGCGTAATCCACCGAACCAAAATACATCAGCACCGCGGCGATCCCGAGCAGGAAGCCGAAGTCCCCCACGCGGTTAACCAGGAAGGCCTTGAGGTTGGCATAAATCGCCGTTTCCTTCTTGAACCAGAAGCCAATCAACAGGTAAGACACCAGGCCAACCGCTTCCCAACCGAAGAACAGCTGCATGAAGTTATTGGCCATGACCAGCATCAGCATGGAAAATGTAAATAACGAGATATAACTGAAGAAACGTTGGTAACCTGGATCATCGTGCATGTAACCGATGGTATAGATGTGCACCATCAGCGACACGAAAGTGACCACGACCATCATCATCGCGGTCAACTTGTCCACCAGGAAGCCGACCTCGAAATTGATGCCATCACTGGCCATCCAGGTATAGACCGCGCTATTGTAGGCCTCGGCACCGTCAATCACCATGTGTTTGAACACCAGCATGGATAACAGGCATGAAATACCAACACCGATTATCGTTACCCAGTGCGCACCGGCACGGCCTACCTGTTTGCCAAACAGACCGGCGATGATAGAACC
>JASFOS010000052.1:0-13755 GCA_050116415.1 Thioalkalispiraceae bacterium | reverse complement strand
GACAAACACGACTCCACGGCATTGATGCCTTACGTGGCAGTGCCATCGCCCTGATGATCATCTATCACTTTTGTTATGACCTGGTGTATTTTAATTTTGCCGGTTTCGATTTTTACCATGATCCGTTCTGGTTAAGTGCCCGAAACTTTATTGTTAGCCTGTTCCTGCTGGTGGTGGGTATCAGCCTGGTGCTGGCAAACCAGAACGGGATCAACGGGCATAAAGTGATGAAGCGTTTTGCCGTTATCCTGTCGGCGGCGTTGTTCATTTCACTGCTCACCTATTTCATGTTCCCGGGGCGGACGATCTTTTTTGGCATCCTGCACTTTATTGCTTTTGCCAGCCTGGTTGGCTTACTGTTTTATCGTTTCTACTGGGCAAACCTGTTTACAGGGATAGCCATGATTGTCATCGGTGTGACGATCAAATCCGCACTGTTTGATCAGCCGTGGTTGCAATGGCTTGGCATGATGACCCACAAGCCGGCCACCGAAGATTATGTGCCTATGCTGCCCTGGCTGGGAGTGGTGTTAATCGGCATGTTTATCGCAAAAGTTATCCTGTCGAAACCGGCGCTGCTGAACTACTGCGGTAAGCTGCCATCATCCGGATTTACCAGGTTGTTAAGTTACGCCGGGCGCCACAGCCTGGTTATTTATTTATTGCACCAGCCCGTATTGATGGCGCTGTTATTCGTGGCGGCCAGCCTGGTTTGAACCGGGACAGGGTAAACAGGTAAGTTTATTTGGGATCGCGTGGCCAGGCATTGAACACAATCGCGCCGCCAAGCGCGATCAATACCCAGCTGATTAGCGGCGCGTTGCCGAGCATGGTTTTGCCAAAGCCATCCAGCGCCGCAAACAGCGAGGCGGAAATCAGCAGGCTGCTGCCCAGGATCACGGCGAATGAACGTCGGTTGGCGCGGCGGATTTCGTTCTTGATTTCGTCCAGTTGCCGGGGTTCAAGTTCCATCTTGAGTTTGCCGTCGCGGGCCTGCTCCAGCACATCATGAAACAAACCAGGCAGGCGGGGTAGCTGCTCCAGCCACAGCGGACCGTTCTCGCGCAGGTGACGGAAGAACGAGCGTGGCCCGATTTGTTCGGCCATCCAGCGTTCCAGGAATGGTTTGGCGGTTTTCCACAAGTCGAGGTCCGGGTATAACTGTCGGCCCAGGCCCTCGATATTGAGCAGGGTTTTCTGTAGCAGGATCAGTTGCGGCTGGACTTCCATGTTAAAGCGGCGCGCGGTCTGGAACAGGCGCAGCAACAAGTGACCGAAGGAAATTTCTTTCAGCGGCTTATCGAAGATCGGTTCACACACGGTGCGGATCGCGGCTTCGAATTCATCGATGCGGGTGTCTGCCGCGACCCAGCCCGAGTCGACGTGCAGTTGCGCGACGCGGCGATAATCACGGTTGAAAAACGCCAGGAAGTTTTCCGCCAGGTAACGCTGATCGCTGGGGTTGAGGGTTCCCATGATGCCGAAGTCTACCGCCAGGTACTGGCCGTTATCGGCAACGAAGATATTGCCGGGATGCATGTCGGCATGAAAGAAACTGTGTTTGAACACCTGGGTAAAGAAAATTTCCACGCCACGTTCTGACAGGGCGGCCAGGTCGATGTTGGCGGCTTTCAGCTGTTCGATATTGCCGATGGGAATACCGTGGATGCGTTCGGTGACCAGCACGTTGTTGCGGGTGTAGTCCCAGAATACTTCAGGAATATAAAGTAACGGCGAGTTGTCAAAGTTACGCCGCAACTGCGAGGCATTGGCCGCTTCGCGCATCAGGTCCAGTTCATCGATCAGGGTTTTCTCAAACTCGGCCACCACTTCGCGCGGCCGCAGTTGTTTACCGGCAGACCAGTAACGTTCGACTTTATCGGCAATGATGTAAAGCAGGCCGATGTCGCGTTTGATCACCGGCAGGATATCGGGGCGCACCACCTTGACCACCACCTCGGTACCGTCATGCAGGGTGGCCGCGTGCACCTGGGCGATGGAGGCGGAGGCAAACGGTTCGGCTTCAAAGCGGGCGAAAATCTTGTCCACGGGTTGGCCGTAGGCGCGCTCCAGTATCTGGCGTGCCTGGCTGGCCGGAAATGCCGGCACCTGGTCCTGTAAGCGTGCCAGTTCCATGGCGATGTCATCGGGCAGCAGGTCGCGGCGGGTGGATAGGATCTGTCCGAACTTGACGAAGATCGGTCCCAGGTCTTCCAGGCTGCGGCGGATCCGTTCGCCACGGCTGGCGCGTCGTGAAACCCAGGTCCAGGGCATGAGCAGCTTGATATAACGTACCGGGCGAAACAGGTGGGTTGCCAGGATCAGGTCATCAAGTCCGTGCCGTAACAGAACCTGGCTGATATGTAACAAACGATAGACCTGTCCAAACCCCAGCATGCTAATCCTAAATGCCTAAAAAAGAAGGAAATTGTAAAGGAGAGGCGACGACGAAGCCAGATTAAATTGTCGCTGCCGCAGGTGGCTAAGGATTTATAAACGATCGGAGCTGCTGATCAAGTCTTTGGCAATGGCGTTGAAATCGATTTCGAACTCGTCATCGCCCATGGCCTGGCGAAGCTGTTCAAGTTCCTGGCGGAGTTTGCGAATCGAGCGGCTTACCTTGTAGGCAAGCGGGAAGCGGTCGCTGGGGATATCCAGCTTGAGTCGGTTGGCCGCATCATCGGACAGGTAGAGTAATTTACGCAAGTCCTCGATGGCGGCCATGGATGGATCCAGGTGGTTAGCTTTTGTGTGTTTTTTCTTCTGGCTCATCGTCATCTTCCCGTTATGCGGATAACAATAGTAAAGCAATCCTGCCAGATTATTAACAGTGGCCAGCCGCTTTAATCTGCTGGTGGTGTTTTTTGCACCAATATGTAGCCACGGTAGCTAGTAGTTATATAAATCAATGGCTTAAGTGGTTGTCGCTAACCAGTGGTATGCGTATACGAATCATCGGGTAATAGGCCGGTTACTGTGCGGCGCTTTGAAGTGTAGCGATCAATAGTTGCCCGTGGTTGCCAGCTGGTTGTTCAAATTATAAGCATGACCCATCAGTGCAAAAATAGCTCTACTGCAATGCCAGCAGGTGCTTCTGGTTATGGCCGGTGCAGCGTAAAGAATTCGCCAGGGCAGACGATATATATAAGGTGATTTAACAACGGAAAAGGAAACTAAGGAAGTAACATGAACCTGCTTAACCTTACAATTAGAAAAAAACTGTACCTACTGATGGCGTTGGTGCTACTGGCAACTTTGGGGATTACCACGATCGATGCGTATATCGTATCGCAAGTTGAGAAAGTTGAAGAGGAACGAATCACCATTGAGCGTATTAACGTGGGGATGTTGCAATTGCGCCGCAATGAAAAAGATTTTCTCGCGCGCAATGATCTGAAATATCTTGATAAGTTCAATAAAAACTATGATAAGACCCAGGCAAGCATTAGCTCACTGCAAAATGGCCTGACAGAAATCGGCATGGACAACAGCAAGGCGGCCAGGTTGGCAGAGGTCATGTCCGATTACCAGGGGGCTTTCGTGGAACTGGTGAATATCCAGAAGCAAATCGGCCTTGATCCCAAAGACGGGCTGTACGGTGCCTTGCGGGACGCGGTACACAACGCGGAAGCCGCGATCAAGGAACAAAACGATTACAAGCTGATGTCCGACATGCTGATGTTACGACGTCGCGAAAAGGATTTCATGCTGCGCTACAATGAGAAATACATCGCCAAGTTCAACAAGGACTTCGCCACGCTGGAAACGCATCTTGATGAAAGTGTGTTACCCCAGGATGTGAAACAGACGATTGCCGGTTACATGGCCACCTATAAAAAGGATTTCCATGGCCTGGCTGAAGGTTTCAAGCAAAAGGGGCTCGACAGCAAATCCGGTGTACGTGGCAATATGCGCAATACCGTGCACCAGACAGAAACCTTGCTGGAAGAGCTTTCAGAAAACGTCGAAACCACGTCGCAGGAACATATCAGCTTTTATGAAAAACTTTCCTGGTTAATCAGTGCAGTTTTGTCTGCAGTTATTATCGGGCTGGTGTTCATGATCAGCCGCAGCATTATCCAGCGTGTTGAAAAACTGCGCCAGGCCATGAGCGAAGCCTGCGAGAACAAGGACCTTTCGGTAAAAGCCGAGGTCGATGGCAAGGACGAGATTGCGACCATGGCAGAAGTTTTCAACATCATGCTTGCCGAGTTTGGCGGGCTGATTGAGCGGGTCATGAAATCATCAACCCAGCTCAGTCATTCCGCCTCCTACCTGTCGGAAATTACCGAACAAACCAACAGCGGTGTGGCACGCCAGCAACAGGAAAGCGACCAGGTCGCAACCGCGATTAATGAAATGAGTTCCACGGTGCAGGAAGTGGCGCGCAGTGCTGATAGTGCTGCCGATGCGTCGCGCCAGGCCGATGAAGAATCACAAAAAGGCCAGGCAATTGTTCAGGACGCCAGTAATGGCATCATGGAACTGGCCAGTGAAGTGGAAAACACCGCGAACGTGATCAAGGAGCTGGAAAAAGAAAGTGAAAACATTGGTACGGTGGTGAACGTGATCGATGAGATCGCCGAGCAGACCAACCTGCTGGCACTGAATGCCGCTATCGAGGCGGCGCGCGCCGGTGAGTCGGGTCGCGGTTTCGCGGTGGTGGCCGACGAGGTGCGCACCCTGGCACAGCGTAGCCAGAACTCCACCAAGGAGATCAAGGAAATTATCGACCGCCTGCAAAGCAGTACCCACAGGGCCGTCAGCGCCATGGAGGGAGGGCGTGAAAAAGCCCAACATACGGTCGAGAAAGCCCGGGCGACCGGTGTGTCGCTGGATGCGATTACCGAGGCGATTTCCACGATTCGTGACATGAACGTGCAAATTGCCAGTGCCGCGGAAGAGCAGGCGGCGGTGGCGGAAGAGATTAACCGTAACATTGTGAATATTACCCAGATTGCCGCCGAGACTTCGCAAGGCGCACAAAACACCACGCAAACCAGTAGCAGCCTGGCTGACTTGTCGATGGATCTGCAAAACGTTATTGGCCAGTTCAAGCTCGCAGCAGCAAGTGGTGCGCTGGATTTATCAAAGGCCAAGGCAGCACATCTGGCCTGGAAAGCCAGGTTACGTAATTACCTGGACGGCAATGAATCACTGAGTGAAGAGGAAGCGGTGTCGCATCAGCATTGCGTGCTGGGCAAGTGGTACTACAGTGAAGGCATGCAGAACTACGGTCATCTCCCGGAAATGAAAGCACTGGAAGCGCCGCACGCTGAAATGCATGCTCTGATCAAGGATATCATCAGCCTCAAACAGCAAGGCCAGGTTGCCCAGGCCGAGGAGGCGTACCGGAAAGTTGCGCCGCTATCGGAGCAGATCGTGGCCTACCTGTCCGAAGTTGAAGCCAGGGCATGATATAGCGTTCCGGTTGATCGTGAAAAACAAAAAGGCTCCGCAAGGAGCCTTTTTTATTCATTCACCAACAATAGCGATTAACGTCGGCCTCCACGGCTCATGGTCGCGCTACGTGAACCCATGCTGGTGGTCATGCGGCTGCGAGAGCCCATCGTGGTTGTGGTCGTATCTGAGTCCGCATAGCGGTTAACTGAATCGGCACCGCCGCCCTGTTGGACCAGCTCCAGAAACGTTTCGTTGTCATCTTCAATACGCGTGTTATGGATATCATTGGGCATATTGGCGCTGCCTGCACCCCAGACACTGTTGTGATCGGCATAGGCGCTCGAGGCTGCAAACATACCCGCACTGATAAGCATCGCAATGATTGAATTCTTGGTCATGATTTTTTACTCCTGAAATTTTATAAAAATACATGTTTCACACCTAACAACGCACTAACGCCGGGATGGTTGACATAAAATCCGGTCATGGCCCGCTATCATGCTGTTTTGTGATGCCGGTCACGCAATGCCTGCCAGGCGGCTGGCGAAGCCAAAACCGCGCATTAAATAGAGTCAGTTTTTCGGTCATTGATCCATCGCAAGGTTTTTCAGGACCTTGCTGGATATGCTCGGGATAACGGAAGCAAATTCGCAAACCTGCCAGCGGGTCGTCCGTTGAGAAAAATATCTGGATTTCCATGTCAACCAATTCATTACAGCTGCGTTAAGGGATGTAAAGCAATCATTTCCAGATGTAAGGAGAACGAGCAATGAAGAAAGTAACCGTACTGGGTGGGTTTATGGCGATGGTGCTGGCAATGCCGGTGGCGATGGCCCAGCAAGATGGCAACCGCGAGCAGCGCCAGGAGCAGTTCATGGAGCAGGACGCGCAGCGCGAGATGCAGCATATGGAAAAACGCCAGGAACGCATCGAGATGCATGAAGAGCACAAGCAGCAGCGAAAAGAAATGTACCAGAACCAGCTTAAGGAGAAGCAGGATGACGGTTACCGCATGAAGGGCGGCCCGGCTCATCGCAAATAGCACAGAACCAGGGCGCCGAGGAGGCCAACGCTGGATAACAACCAGGCGCTGGAGCAATTCCTGGCAGGGATTGAGAAAAAAGCTTTTCACCTTGCCAGGATAGCCACCGGCAACGAAGATGATGCGCTGGAAATCGTGCAGGAGGCGATGTACAAACTGGTACAGCGTTACGCTCGGCGTGACGAACAGGAGTGGGGCCCGTTGTTTCACCGGATTCTGCAAAGCCGTATCCGTGATTTTTACCGCCGCAACCTTGTGCGTAACCGGTTTCGTGTCTGGTTTGGTCACGATGAAGAGCAGGATGAAGACTTGCTCGAGGCCCAGCCTGATCCTGATGGCAACGATCCGTTGCAGGAACTGGAAGCCGATCAGTTTGGCGCCGACCTTGAGCACGCGATAAGTGAATTGCCCTATCGACAACAGCAGGCATTTTTACTGCGCGCCTGGGAAGGACTGGACGTCAGGGAGACGGCCAGGGCGATGAGTTGTTCGGAAGGGAGTGTAAAGACTCATTATTCACGTGCCATCAACGCATTAAGAGAAAAACTTCAGGATTTCAGTATATGAACGACAGGGATCAAAATTTCATTGCGCGCTGCCGGGCCAGTCTTGAGCAACGCGCCGAGCAGCTGGAACCGCACCAGGCTTCACGACTGCGAGCAGCACGTAACCGGGCTCTGCAGGCAGGCCTGTCGTCCCGTTCACATTACGGCTGGGCGAGTGGGGTCGCCGCTGCCCTGGCCCTGGTAATGGCAGTGGGCATCTGGGTTGGCGATGGTGGTGGCCGGCAGCAAACCGCCGTACCTGAACTCACCTTTTGGGAGCGTCCTGCCGACCTGCAAATGCTGACGGTCGCTGACAGCCAGGAATTATTTGAGAACCTGGACTTTTATCTCTGGCTGGAGCAGCAAGAGCAACGCCCCGGTTAAGGAAACGAAACAAGCACGGGTTTTCAATCACCCGATGAGGATAGATTAAGTGACGATAGCAAGGATCAGACATAGCGTTATTGCAGTTGCCCTGTTGAGTTTATTGTTTGCGCATGGCCAGGCCCAGCCTTCACTTGCCTGGGAACAGCTGAGCGAAACAGAGCAACAGGTTTTACAAAAATACGCGGCACACTGGCATAGCCTGCAACCACGGCAGCAGAAAAGCCTGCGGCAAGTCGCGCGCGCCTGGCAGAAAATGACGGCGGAGCAGCGGGCCAGCATGCAGCAGCGACTGTCAGGCTGGCAACAAACGCCGGCGCAGGTAAAACAAAAGATCCGTGACAACTATCGTCAGTTCATGCAGCTCACACCTGAACAGCAACAGCGTATTCGCCTGCGCCGGCAAGCGTTTCAGCAATTACCTGTGCAGGAACAACAGAAACTGAAACAGCAATGGTTGCAGGCTGGTACAGCACAGACTAACGGTGCAAAAGATCAGGTACCGGAAAAGCATGGTGAAGATAAAACTGTCAGGCAGAACGATAGCAGCGAGCAGATGAAACAAGATGAGCCGCGACTAAACGGCAACCGCGCATTGCGTAACAACCATATTCAACGCAAGCGGATAGACAGACCGACAAGGAGGCCACGATGAGTATCACACAAAAACTGAAGATCATTTTGCTATCCCTGTTTATGGGTAACGTCGCCCTCGCCGGTGATTACTCGTTTACCACCGGGGCTGAATACACGGTGGGTGATTATGGTAGTGCCATTGATACCTCGGCGTTGTACGTTCCATTTACTCTGGGCTATAACACCGAGCAATACGCCTGGAGCGTAACCGTACCTTATGTGCGTATCAGCGGTTCGGAAGACGTGATCTTCAGCAGCATGACCCGTTCCCCGATGTTGTCCAAAACCACCACCAGTAATGTGGAACATACCGATTCGGGGCTTGGCGATATTACCCTCACCGGTAGCTACCAGTTACAGAAAGAAACCAAACAAAGTGCCTGGCTGGCGGTAACCGCGTCTATCAAACTGGGCACGGCAGATGAAGACAAGCAGCTGGGCACCGGTGAAAACGATTATTCGCTGCAACTGGAGGCGGCCAAGCAGGCCTTGCATGGTTATGTTGGCTACAAGATTGTCGGGGACAGCAATACCGTTGAGTATGACAATGTCATATACGCGGCAGCCGGTATCGTTATGCCCGCCAATGACGACTGGACAGCCGGCGTTGAGTTCTATACCGAGCAGGCGGCGGTTTCAGGTGCGGATGACGCGATGGAAGCCAGTCTTAGCCTGAGCAAACCACTGAGCAAGGAAAAACAATTCAGCGTTTACCTGATCAAGGGCTTTACCGATGCCAGCCCTGACTGGGGCGTGGGCGTTACCCTGGTACATCGACTTTGATGAAATTGGCAGGCCGCGGTTGAGGTAAACCTGCATAATAAAAAAGGCGGTACTGAAAAGTACCGCCTTTAATCTTTACAATTGAACTTTAGACTTAAAGCTCAAACTTGCCCTTTAGTTTTTTAGGCACGGCGACACCCTTGATGCGCACATACTTGGGCAAACCGTTCTTGTAAGGTGGATAATCTTCACCCTTGATCAACGGTTCCATGTAGTTACGGCAGGCCTGGGTAATACCGAAGCCGTCCTTGGTGATAAAGTTAGCCGGCATCATTTTTTCAACATTGGCCACTTTGCTCAATGGCGCCATGCCAACTTTCCACTTGAACGGCTTGTTGGAAACACGGTCCACGGTCGGCATTACCGAGTTGTGTCCCTTGAGGGCAAATTCCACGGCCGCTTTACCCATCGCATAGGCCATGTCGACGTCAGTCTTGGAAGCGATATGACGCGCGGCACGTTGCAGGTAATCGGCCACTGCCCAGTGGTTTTTCAGGCCCAGTTCGGATTGAATCATGTCACTGATCACGGTCGCGGCGCCGCCCAGCTGGCTGTGGCCAAACGCATCCTTGAGGCCGGTTTCCGCCAGGAAGCGACCATCCGGCCAGTGCACACCTTCCGAAACCACCACCGAACAGTAACCATGCTTATCAACGTTTGCCTGTACCTTGGCGAGGAATTTTTCCTTGTCGAATTCCACTTCCGGGAACAGGATAACGATGGGTATATGGGTGTCGTCGGTCGAGGCCAGGCCACCGGCAGCGGCGATCCAGCCGGCATGACGCCCCATCACTTCCACGATAAAGACCTTGGTGGAGGTCTTGGCCATGGAGCCGACGTCGAACGAAGCTTCACGGGTGGATACCGCGACGTACTTGGCCACCGAGCCAAAGCCCGGACAGTTATCGGTGATTGGCAAATCATTGTCCACGGTCTTGGGCACGTGAATCGCCTGGATCGGGTAACCCATTTCCTTGGACAGTTGTGAAACCTTGTAACAGGTATCCGCCGAGTCACCACCACCGTTATAGAAGAAGTAACCAATGTTATGCGCCTTGAATACCTCGATCAGGCGTTCATACTCGCGGCGGTTTTCTTCCAGTGATTTCAGTTTGAAGCGGCAGGAACCAAAGGCACCGGACGGGGTATGACGTAAAGCTTTAATCGTAGCGGCTGACTCTTTAGAGGTATCGATCAGGTCTTCGGTCAGGGCGCCGATGATACCGTTACGACCGGCATAGACTTTGCCGATCTTGTTTTTATGCTTGCGGGCGGTTTCGATGACGCCGGCCGCGGAGGCATTGATCACGGCGGTCACACCACCTGACTGCGCGTAGAAAGCATTCATGGGTGGTTCTTTGGGTTTACTGGCTTTCTTTTTGGCTTTTTTCTTGGCCACTTTCTTCTTGGCGGTTTGCTTCTTTGTTACCTTCTTTTTAGCAACTTTTTTCTTGGCGGTTTTTTTCTTTGCAGCTTTCTTTTTCGCTACTTTCTTTTTGGCTTTTTTCTTCGCGGCCATGTTATTCCCCTTATTAAGTTAAATTAGAAATTCCATTGCAAATAACAAAATGCCTGCAGAAGAGCAGGCACTGTTTAATTCAGGACTGTTTATCCATACTTGCTGCCTATGAAATGGCAATCATTACGTTCCCCGTAAACCGACAGTGATTCGGTCATTTCACGATCATCCGGGCAAAGCCGTAGCTCAACATCGGCCAGCCGGGTTTCAGCATAGCTTTGCTGGTGCGTGTCCTTGATGAGTTTTCCTTCGGCTTGTTCAAAATCCGGAATCATGTGGTTATGTCTCCATGATAACGATGGGTTTGTTGCTCGGGAAAAAGAGCATACTCCAATATTTGCTGTAATGCATGGTTTTCACCAAGCCTGCCATTTTGCCTGCTATGGCCTATAGCGCAACTTAAGATTGTATATAGAGGGATAAAATGGATTTGTGTTCACGGCGAGAGGCGTCGGGTAATTATTCGGGCTGCAGCGCCTGTTTCAGACGTTCGAGGCGTGCCTGCATGCGATCCGTATCTTCGCGTAGCCGGTCAATTTCAGAGAAAAAGGCTTGCTGCTCATCTTTTTGTGGCACCAGTGCTGCTTCCTGGAGCAGGTACTCGGCGATATCCTGTTGTACTGTTGCGCGGGCCTGCCGTTGCCAGCTGTCGCCTGCGCGCACCAGCTCGCCCAGTTTGTGAGCAATAATATCCCCGCTGTAGTGTGACAGTTGTTCTTCCCAGTCGATGTCCAGCGCATCAAACAGGCGTTTGAACTGCTGACCCAGTTCGCTATCCCCGGTAATTTTGACGCCGCCGGCAAACATGGCTGGCCCGGGTTGTTGTTCCATCGCCAGCCCCAGCAGTTGCAGCGGGGTACCGCTGAGCGTGGCATCAGGTTGTTCCGGGTAGTGGCTGAAAACCTGGATGCCCTGCTCGTCGATAAGCAGGTACAAAGTAATTTCCAGGCCCTTTAACTCCAGGGCCAGGCACTTGCCACTCATGCGCGCAAGTCGACGTTGACTGTCCGGATCCATTTGCAGGTATTTGTTGAGCGCAGTTTCCAGCGTGGCGGTGATGGCAATGCGTAATTCGCTACTGAACATCAGGGCAACTCCTTGTGACCAAAGAAGCTGGTCTGAAGTTGTTGCAGGGACTGGTTGGCATAGTCATCACTCTGGTAGACCACCAGGGTGTTGGCGAGTTTGTCATGCAGCGCCTGTTTGCGTTTGTCAAACGCAGCCCAGGCAAAACCCAGGTAAACGGGCAAGGCGGAAACAAAGTAACCAAGCAGTCGAATCAGTGCCTGCTTATAACGAATCGGTTCGAGGCTGTTGGCATCGACAATCTGGCAGCCCATGACCATTTTGCCCGGCGTCGCAGACAGGGTTATCCAGAACACGAACACGCAGACTAGCAATACCAGGTCGAGGAGGAAAAAGGGAACTGAACTGACGTTCTGCAGCTGAAATTCATTACCGGCCAGCCAGAAAAGGTAATCATAGCCGATCATCAGGTACATGAACGGGGCCGACACCAGGTAGAAAAGAACCAGGTCTAGCAGCAACGCAACTAAGCGCCGCCAGAAACCGGCGTAGTGTACGGAAGCTTGTGAAGCCGGCTGGATCACACCTTGTAGCCGCGATGCAGCGCGACGATGCCACCGGTTAAATTGAAATATTCACAGCGCGTAAAACCGGCGTTCTGCATCATGCCCTTGAGGGTTTCCTGGTCCGGGTGCATGCGAATCGACTCGGCCAGGTAGCGATAGCTGTCCGGATCGTCGGCGACCAGCTTGCCCATGAAAGGCAGCAGCTTGAAGGAGTAGGTATCGTAGATCGTGCTGAGCGCCGGGTTGGTAGGCTTGGAAAATTCCAGTACCAGCAACGGCGCACCGGGCTTTAATACCCGCAACATGGAGCGTAACGCGGCATCCTTATCGGTGACATTGCGTAAACCAAAGGCGATGGTAATGGCATCAAAATGATTATCCGGGAACGGCAGGCATTCGGCGTTGGCCTGTACATAGTCAAGGTTACCGACAAGGCCTTTGTCGGCCAGGCGTTCACGCCCGACTTTCAGCATCGAGTCATTGATGTCGGCGACTGTGACATGACCTTCAGGGCCGACGATACGCGCAAACTTGGCGGCCAGGTCACCGGTACCACCGGCCAGGTCCAGCACGCGATCGCCTTTACGCACGCCACTCATTTCAATGGTAAAGCGCTTCCAGACACGATGAATACCAAACGACATCAGGTCGTTCATTACGTCATATTTGCTGGCCACGGAATGAAATACCCCGGCGACACGTTTTACCTTGTCGTCGTAGGCGACATCCTCGAAACCGAAATGGGTGGTCTTGTCTTTCATACCGTTATGCTATTACCTATGGGCAAGCAAGTATATAGCCTTTATTGTAGATGCTTGGGTTCGGGACGTTTGTGGCCGGCTTCTTCCAGGCGCTTCAGATAGTCTGCCCACTTTGTGTCGTAGTTCTTGCCCAGGTCATACAGTGTTTCCCAGGAATAAATGCCGGTATCGTGGTTGTCATCAAAGAACAACTGGATCGCATAGTGGCCGACCGGTTCGATCTTGGTGATGTTGATGTCCTGTTTGCCAACCTGCAGCACTTCCTGGCCAGGGCCATGGCCCTGTACTTCAGCCGAAGGTGAATACACGCGCAGGTATTCACTGGGCAACTGGAAGGTACTGCCGTCATCAAAGCTGATTTCCAGCATGTGGGATTTCTGGTGAAAATTGATTTCAGTGGGTTTAACACTTGCCATGGGTTTTTACCTCGGTCTAATACAGTTTCTGTATTAAGTCAGTTATATCTCGTTTATATTTAAAGTACCGCTTAAAGAATGTAGCGGCTCAAGTCTTCATCTTCAGCCAGGCCGGACAGGTTGTCATTCACATACTCGGCGGTGATCTGAATGGTTTCATTGGCGCGGTCTGAAGCGCTGTAGGAAATATCTTCCAGTAAGCGTTCCAGGATAGTATGCAGGCGTCGGGCACCGATGTTTTCAGTGTTTTCATTGACCTGGAAGGCGATCTCCGCCAGGCGTTTTACGCCGTCCTGGGTAAAGATCAGCTGCACTTCCTCGGTTTCCATCAGCGCGCTGTATTGCTCGGTAAGCGATGCATCCGGTTCCGTTAATATTTTCACGAAGTCCTCGGTGCTCAGGGCATCCAGCTCAACGCGGATCGGGAAGCGACCCTGTAACTCCGGAATCAGATCGGAAGGCTTGGACAGGTGAAACGCGCCGGAAGCGATGAACAGGATATGATCGGTTTTGATCATGCCGTACTTGGTGGATACGGTTGAACCTTCCACCAGCGGCAACAGGTCACGTTGTACCCCTTCGCGCGAGACATCGGCACCGCCTGCCTCGGCGCGCTTGGCAATCTTGTCCATCTCATCCAGGAACACGATGCCGTTTTGTTCCACGTTACGCAG
>JASFOS010000051.1:0-13765 GCA_050116415.1 Thioalkalispiraceae bacterium | reverse complement strand
TCTATTTCTTTTGGACAAGCAAAAGAAATAGACCTGCCGCCGGCCAGCGCCGGCTTTAAAAACCAGTTGTGTAGTAGCGAGCGAAAAATGTTTTATCTATTATTAAGATTGCTTCGGCTACCGCCTCGCAATGACAGACTTACAAAACTTCCGATGAATAATCCGCCAACCGCGATCGTTCTCCCCGCAACAGCGTGATATGTCCACTGTGTTCCCAGTTCCGGAACCGATCGATGACGTAGGTCAGGCCGGAGGTGGTTTCGGTGAGGTAGGGGGTGTCAATTTGTGCGATGTTACCCAGGCATACCACCTTGGTGCCGGGCCCGGCGCGGGTGACCAGAGTCTTGAGTTGTTTCGAGGTGAGGTTCTGCGCTTCATCGATGATGATGTAGCGATTGAGGAAGGTGCGACCGCGCATGAAGTTGACCGAGCGCACCTTGATGCGGTTGGCGAGCAGGTCATTGGTGGCGGCGCGTCCCCAGTCACTGTTGTTTTCGGTCTGGGTCAGTACTTCCAGGTTATCCATCAGTGCGCCCATCCAGGGGGTCATTTTTTCTTCCTCGGTACCGGGCAGGTAGCCGATGTCTTCACCCACCGGCACGGTGACGCGGGTCATGATGATCTCGTTGTAGCGTTTCTGTTCCAGGGTCTGTTCCAGGCCGGCGGCCAGCGTGAGCAGGGTTTTACCGGTACCGGCGGTGCCGATCAGGGTGATAAAATCAATCTCCGGGTCCATCAACAGGTTTAGCGCGAAGTTCTGTTCGCGGTTACGGGCGTTGATGCCCCACACGGCATTGCCTGACTTGTAGTCTTTGAGGGTTTCGATAGTGGCTTCATCATCTTTAATGGAACGCACGATGGCCTCGAAACCGTCACCGCTGTCGCTGTAGAGAAACTCGCTCACCGACCACTTGCTGACGTCGGGGCCGTGCAAGCGATAGAAGGAGCGACCTTCTTCCATCCATGCATCCATTTCTTTGGAATGTTTATCCCAGAACGAGGCGTCAAGTTGGGTATGGCCGGTGTAGAGTAAATCGACATCTTCCAGTACCTGGTCGTTGTGATAATCCTCGGCATGAATCCCCACTACCGCGGCCTTGATGCGCAGGTTGATGTCTTTACTGACCAGGGTGATGAAACGATCCGGGTACTTGTCTTTGAGTGCCAGCGAGGTGCCGAGTATGTTGTTATCGGGCAGGTTGCCGGGCAGGTATTCAGGCAGTGCATTGGGGTAGGTGCGGGTTTGTAAAAACAGCCGACCCACCGGGCGCTCGGAATCCTGCAGGTGGTTGGCGCTGGGGACCTTGAGTTGCAGCTTCAGGCCGTGCTCGATATCCGCCTGGTCATGGTTGGACATGAGTTCATCAATGAAGCGGCTTACCTGGCGGGCATTGCGGGCCACCTCGGAGCGGCCTTTCTTGTTATTGTCCAGTTCTTCCAGCACCATCATCGGGATGAACAGGTCGTGTTCCTGGAAGCGGAACAGTGCCGCGGGATCATGCATTAACACGTTGGAGTCGATCACGAAAAGTCGGTTGTTGGCCATTAATTTATCTGGTTACCCTGGTTGGTGAACAGTTGCTTCGTATATAGGGTGGAAGCGCACGCCTTACTTGTTGAGGGCACGCACCGCGTCAAGCACTTCATCAACGTGACCGTCTACTTTCACTTTGCGCCATTCCTGTTTTAACACGCCCTTGTCATTGATGAGGAAAGTGCTGCGTTCGATACCACGTACTTTTTTACCGTACATGTTTTTCATTTTGATGACATCAAAGAGTTTGCACAACGTCTCATCTTTATCGGAAAGAAGTTCGAATGGAAATTCCTGCTTGGCCTTGAAGTTCTCATGCGACTTGATACTGTCGCGTGACACCCCCAGCACCACGGTCTTGTTACGACGAAACTTGGCAATGTTATCGCGGAAGTCCTGGCCTTCGCGGGTACAGCCCGGGGTGCTGTCCTTGGGGTAAAAATAAATCACCACGTTTTTACCTTTGAAGTCAGACAGGGAAATCTCCTGGTCACCGGTTGCAGGAAGGGTAAAGTCAGGAACTTTCTTACCAACGCTTGCCTTGTTTGCCATGATTACCTCTTGTTACAGTTCATCGATATTAATGTTGCGCAGTTGTTCTGCCGCCTGTTCCGGGCTGATGGTATTGACGAATAACCCGGAACCCAGTTCAAAACCGCTGGGGATACTGGTGCGCGGACAGATTTCCAGGTGCCAATGATAACTGTTTTTGCTGTTCTGGTATTCTTCGCCATGAGGTAGAGAGTGTAGGAAATAATTATATTGTGCACCACCTATCACCGCATCCAGGCGCGTCATGGTGCGTTTTAACACCGAGGCCAGGTCATCCAGTTCTTCCGCCGAACTGGTGAGAAAGTCACTGTTATGCACCAGGGGCAGGATGTGCACCTCCCATTCATAGCGGCTGGCAAACGGCTTGATGGCGATAAAGTGTTTGCCGCGTTCCACCACGTATTGGCCAACATTAATCTTACGCAGGATTTGCCCCGACTCGCGGTCATAGATGGTGGCTTCGAACGTCAGTGCCTCGTCGATCAGCGAACAGAAAATACAGTGATGATGTTTTTCATAGTAGTGGTGACTATTGGCCACTTCGTCATGCACGTTTTGCGGCACCACCGGCAGGGCAATGATCTGGCTGTGGGTGTGGGCCATGCTGGCGCCGGCCGCCGGGCCGAAGTTTTTGAACACCAGCACGTATTTAAGCCGTTGATCGCTCTTGTAGAGCTCGGCCATGCGCCGCTGGTAGGCACTGAACAGCACAGCCAGGTGCGCCTCGCTCATTTCATGAATGGCAATGCCATGTTGTGCGTGGTCGACGATCACCTCGTGACGACCATACCCCTCGATGGCCTGTTGCAGGCCGAAGGTCAGGCCAGGCTGGTTGCGATCATCGCCCAGTACCGGGTAGAGGTTCTCCACGATACGTACCTGCCAGTCGCCCGTGTCGGGAAAACAGGCAATTTCCGGTGGCGTCTTGTCTTCGTTACCGCGACAAAACGGGCAGGTTTCCACGTGGCTGCGGGTATCTCGCGGCGCCGGGTCTTCCTCTTTGCGCGGCCGCATGCTGCGTGCGGTGGCGATCAGGACGGATTCGGTGGGGACAATCGGGTTTATTCTTATCTCGCGGGTGCCACTGTCGGGTTTATCCATGCCATGGCCTCATTGTTCATTGTTGTTGGCAATTATGCTATGCAAAATACCGTGATTCTGGCGGGATGTGGAGCAGACAAATTTTATGCCCCCCCAAGCCAGGCTTAGCCGGGTACAAATAAGCGTGCTATCAGCTTGTCAGCGGCCAGAGTCACAAGTACCATGTGCGTTTTTCGAGGGAGAAGGTTGATGTTTCAGGGGAGTATGGTGGCGCTGGTCACACCGATGCTGCCGGACGGTGAGCTCGATGAACAGGCATTGGCAGATCTGGTCGAGTTTCATGTGGAAAATGGCACCGATGCCATTGTCGCCGTCGGTACTACCGGCGAATCCGCCACTCTGGATGAAGAGGAACACTGCTACGTCGTGAAACGCGTGGTGGAGCTGGCGGCTGGCCGTATCCCGGTCATCGCGGGCACCGGTTCCAATTCGACCCGCGAAGCCATTGACCTGACCCGTTGTTCCAGGGAAGCCGGCGCCGATGCCTGCCTGCTGGTGACACCTTATTATAATAAGCCCAGCCAGGAAGGCCTCTACCAGCACTTCAAGGCGGTGGCCGAAGCCGTGGATATCCCGCAGATCCTGTATAATGTCCCGGGGCGTACCGCGGTAGACATGCTGCCGGAAACAGTGCAGCGCCTATGCGGCATCGAGAACATTATCGGCATCAAGGAAGCCACCGGCGATATCTCCCGCGTTACCGAGATCATCAAGCGCTGTGGCCCCGATTTCGAGATTTACAGCGGTGATGATGCCACCGCCATGGAAGCAATCCTGGCCGGAGCACGCGGTGATATTTCGGTCACCGCCAATGTGGCACCCCGCCAGATGCATGAGATGTGCCTGGCGGCGCTGAACCAGGATCGCGATACCGCGGAAAAACTGAATAACCAGTTGATGCCCCTGCACACCAAGTTATTTGTCGAAGCCAATCCGATCCCGGTGAAGTGGGCCATGGCGGAAATGGGTAAAATAGGCCTGGGTATTCGTTTACCGATGACCGTGTTAGCCGAAACTAACCAGAAGATTGTACGTGATGCCATGCAGCAAGCAGGCGTGTTGTAAGGAAAAAAGATGAGAAAGTATTCTATTGTGTCGCGAAACCTGTTCGTTTTATTGCTCGTGCTGGGTTTAAGCGCCTGTTCATGGACATCAGACAAAAAAGCCGTTTATGAAAAGAAAGCCGAGCACGAGCAGGTACTGGAAGTACCGCCTGACCTGGCACTCCCGGAAGACAGCAATGCGCTTGATGTTCCTGCCATCGGTACCCGTGATAATACCTTTTCCAGTTATAGCGGTTCGCGACAACAGGCAAATGGCAAGGTACTGGCGGCTATCTCAGCCGATGCAAAAGTGGTGCGTGATGGCAATGTGCAGTGGCTGGAGATCAAGGCCAGCGCGGACCAGTTATGGCCACAACTTATCGCTTTCTTCCGTTCACAGGGTTTTGAAATCAAGATATCGGATACACGCCTGGGGATTATTGAAACGGACTGGCTGGAAAACCGGGTTGATGTGCCCACCGGCTGGTTATCACGTTTGCTGAGGAAGCTTTATGATTCAGGCCTGAGGGACAAGTACCGGGTTAGGATGGAAAAAGCTGATGAAGCCACCACGCGGATTTTTATTGCCCATCGTGGCCTCGAAGAGCAGGCGACCGAGGGTGCAGCCGGTGAAGTGATTCAAACTTACTGGCAGGTCAGACAATCCGATCCTGACCTGGAGGCCGAGATGATGCAACGCTTCCTGGTGTTCCGCGGTATGGACAAGGATGAAGCACAGAGCTTGCTCAAGCCAAGCGAAGTACAGGAGCGTGCGGTACTTAAAGAAGACGGTGATGTTACCTACCTGGCTATTAACGAGAATTTCCCACGCAGCTGGCGTCGTACCGGGCTGGCCCTGGATCGCATCGGCTTGCTGGTCGAAGATCGTAACCGCTCTGCCGGTATGTACTATATCAAGCTCACCGAGGAATACTGGACAACTCACCAGGATAAAGACAAGAGTTGGCTGTCGAACCTGTTCTCATCGGAAGAACAAAACAAGGAAAGCGAATATATTCTCAAGTTAGCCGGAGAGGGTGATAGTACCCGTATCACGATTCTGGATCGGGCGGGAAATAAGGCAACGGATAAAACCAGTCGAGCGTTACTGGGACAGTTGCAACGTTACTTGCGTTAAACAATAACTCAACGTCTTTAGGGGAAACGTGAAATTTGCATCACTGGGCAGTGGTAGCCGGGGTAATGCGACCATTATAGAGTCAGGCGATACCACCATCCTGATCGATTGTGGTTTCTCGTTGAAAGAAACCGAGCGTCGTCTTGCCATGCTCGGTCATGATGCCGCGTTACTGGATGCGATCCTGGTCACCCATGAGCATTCGGATCATGTGCGAGGCGTGGGACCGCTGGCACGCAAGCATCGGATCCCGGTCTGGTCAACCCGGGGCACGGCCAGCAATGCATCGTGGGGAAACATTCCCGAATTGCGTCATATCGATGTGCACCATCGTCTCGAGATCAAGGACATGGAGATACAACC
Organism: Thioalkalispiraceae bacterium; assembly: GCA_050116415.1. Taxonomy (GTDB): domain Bacteria; phylum Pseudomonadota; class Gammaproteobacteria; order UBA6429; family Thiohalophilaceae; genus JARRJY01. The sequence continues at coordinate 8,034 of JASFOS010000051.1, read as the reverse complement.
TTTCCCGGTACCGCATGATGCACGCGAACCCTGCCAGTTTACCCTTGGCGATGGTGCCAGGAGACTGGGGATACTGACTGACACGGGTTCATTAACATCACATATCGAACAACAGCTTTCCGGTTGCGATGCACTGGTGCTGGAATGTAATCATGATGAAGCGATGTTGGCGTCGGGTTCTTATCCGCCTTCATTGAAAGATCGGGTGGGAGGACGTTTTGGTCATCTCAGTAATCGCCAGTCCGCCGAACTGCTGGCTAAACTGGATACCTCGCGATTGACCCATATTGTGGCTGCACACCTGAGCGAAGAAAATAATACACCGGACCTGGCGCGCTGGGCGATGAGCGAGGCGTTAAGTTGTGAAGCAGGATGGGTACAGGTGGCCAACCAGGACAGGGTACTCGACTGGTGTGTGATCTGACTGAATAATCAAGAATAGCGAATAGCGAATAGAGATAGTAACCATGCAAAAGCGCGAAGAACTTTATGCCGGTAAGGCAAAAACGGTTTATACCACCGATGAAGCGGACAAGCTGATCATTCATTATCGAAATGATACTTCGGCCTTTGATGGGGAAAAAGTCGATCAACTGGATCGTAAAGGCATGGTCAATAACAAGTTCAACGCGTTTATCATGGAGAAGCTCGAGCAGGCCGGGATACCGACGCATCATGTTGCCTTGTTGTCGGATGAAGAGTCAGTGGTCAAGAAACTGGATATGTTGCCAGTAGAATGCGTGGTTCGAAACGTGGCCGCCGGTAGCTTGTGTCGACGACTGGGGGTTGAAGAGGGTATCGAACTGGATCCACCGACCTTTGAGTTCTTTCTGAAGAACGATGCGCTGCATGATCCGATGATCAATGATTACCATATCATTTCTTTCAAGTGGGCCACCGCCGACGAGATTGTCAAAATGAAAGAACTGACTTTCAAGATCAATGACATTTTGAAAAAACTGTTCGACGAGGCGGGCATGATCCTGGTGGACTATAAACTGGAATTTGGTCGCTACCAGGGTGAGTTACTGCTGGGTGATGAATTCAGCCCGGACGGCTGCCGCCTGTGGGACAAGGACACCCGCAATAAACTGGACAAGGATCGTTTTCGCCAGGGGCTGGGTGGCGTGGTTGAGGCTTATGAGGAAGTGGCACATCGACTGGGTGTGACACTCTAGAATACGCACTTTTAGGCCAAAAATCCCAATAAATCATTGCCTTATACTAGATTTGCTGGCGGTATACCTACGAAAATTATGGACTTATAGCGGGTTAACGAATGTAATATTTTTGTAAAGATTTTCCTACAGACGCCGATATTGATCCTCAAGCAAGCACAAAAAATGTTCTAAGCAGACAGGGATTTCATGGCGCCACCGGAGGGCGATTGATAATAATTGCTATTGAAGGTGGTAGTCATGCAAGCGCTGTTACTGAGACTGACAGATCTACCGGTGTTCAACCGGTTACACATCAAGCATAAACTCTGGGCCGGGTTTGGTCTAATCCTGGTGTTCCTTGCCATAGTTTCATCCCTGACTCTGTTCAATCTTACCAAGACTGAAAAAAGTATCAACGAAGTGGTGAACCAGATCCAGCCACGGGTACTGGCTTCCATGGAGTTGCAAAGTGCGCTGGCGAGAACCTCCGGTTCACTGGGTTACTACCTGTTAAGTAAAGAAGAATCACACAAGCAGGCTTACCTGGATGGCCTCAACCAGGTCAACGCTTCAGTCAGCCGACTTGAAAGCCTGTTTGCAGGTGAAACTAACAGCCAGTCGGGCGAGTTCTTCTCCTCGGTCAAAGCCGACGTGGCCACCTTTGAAAGTTACAAGGAGCGGATGCTGGAACTGGCGACAAACGATGCCAAAAATATTCCCGGCATGCTGTTTTCAGCGCAAAACATTAACCCTGTTAGTCAGCAGATATTACAGAACATGACCCAGAGTATCCTGTCTGAAGGTGAAGAAGTTGCCACCGCCAAGCGTAAACAGGTTCTCAATGACTGGCATGACCTGCGTTATGCCTGGGCCAACGTGATGAATGGCGCACGCGCGTTCATTGCGTTCAGAGGGAAAAGCGCGCTGGACGAAGTGAACCTGTATTACGAACTCAGCGGCGAGAAGCTGGAAAAAATCAAGGCACACGGTGAGGCGCTGAATTTTGACCAGGTGGATGCATTAGAACAAATCCAGGGCTTACGTGATGAATTTAAAACCAAGTTTGACAAGCTGGTCGAGATTCATGGCAGTGACAAGTGGCGTACCGACGCCTACCTGATTCGTACCGAAGTGGGCACCGTGCTGGACAGGATTAACCATAACCTGAAGAACCTGGTTAACCAGCAACGCCAGCTGATTGAAAACACCAGCACCGAGCTGGCCAGCGAGGTACACAGTGTGCGCAGCGTGGTGCTTGGCCTATTGGTGACCGGTATCGTGATCGGTCTGGCGATTGCATGGCTGATGAGCTTCATGGTGACCTGCCCGATTGCGACCGCAGCCAATGCAATGAAGGACATCGCGGAAGGCGATGGTGACCTGACCCATCGCCTGGAAGTGAAGAGCAGCGATGAACTGGGACAACTGGCCGGCGCGTTCAATACTTTCATGGACAAGATTCATGCCCTGATTACCCAGGTTTCCGGTTCGACCTCGCAGCTTTCGGCGGCGGCAGAAGAAATGTCGATGATTACCGGCGAAACGCGTAACGGGGTACAACGCCAGCAAACTGAAACCGAGCAGGTTGCCGCGGCGCTGAACGAAATGAGCAGCACCGTACACGAAGTGGCCAACCATGCCGGTTCCGCGGCAGAAGCGGCCAACCAGGCCGATGAACGTGCCAGCCAGGGCAAACTGGTTGTAAGCAACACGGTCAAGGCCATCGACACGCTGGCCTCGGAAGTTGAGCAGGCGGCTGACGTGATTCAGCAACTGGAAAAAGACAGCGACAACATCGGCACCGTACTGGAAGTGATCCAGGGTATCGCCGAACAAACCAACCTGCTGGCGCTGAACGCCGCCATCGAAGCGGCGCGTGCCGGCGAGCAGGGCCGTGGCTTTGCGGTAGTGGCCGATGAAGTTCGCAGCCTGGCCAGCCGTACCCAGGAATCGACCCTGGAAATCCAGAACATGATCGAGAAAGTCCAGGGCGGTGCACGCAATGCGGCTTCGGTCATGGAGCACAGCCGCGGCATGGCCTCGGAAAGCGTGGATCAGGCTTCGGAGGCCGGTACCGCGCTGGAAAGTATCACGAGCTCGGTGGCGGAAATCAACAGCATGAACACCCAGATCGCCGAAGCGGCCCGCCAACAGGGACAGGTTGCCGAAGAGATCAACCAGAATGTTTCCAATATCACCAGCGTGGCGCATGAAACGGCCAGTGGCGCGGACCAGCTCTCCCAGGCCAGTCACGAGCTGGCTAACCTGGCGAATGATCTGCAAGCTCAAATCGGACAGTTCAAGATTTAACCAATCGTACAACTACCAGGAAGACAGGGAGGTCTTTTCCATTTTCGTTAACCCGATAACCCTTTTCGGGTTTTTTTATGTTTCTTGCCCGCCGTGCTTTCAGTTACAATTTCAATCAGCACGATTTCGTGTGCCCTGATAACGACAAAGCATAATAATGAGTAAATATACTGCCGACGATATTGAAGTCCTTACCGGGCTGGAGCCAGTGCGTAAACGCCCTGGCATGTATACCCAGACCGAGCGTCCCAATCACCTTGCCCAGGAAGTTATCGATAACAGTGTCGATGAAGCCATCGCGGGGCATGCCAGTGAGCTGAACGTGATCCTGTTTAAGGACGGATCATTACAGGTGAGCGATGATGGCCGGGGTATGCCGGTCGATATACACCCGGGAGAAAAAGTCCCCGGCGTTGAAGTTATTCTTACCCGCTTGCATGCCGGCGGCAAATTTTCCAACAAGAATTACCAGTTTTCCGGTGGTCTGCACGGGGTCGGGGTCTCGGTGGTCAATGCCCTGTCCAAGAAACTGGAAATCTGGATCAAGCGCGACGGCAAGGAACACCACATGTCTTTTGCCAACGGTGACCGCAAAACCAAGCTCAAGGTCATCGACAAGGTTGGCAAGCGTAATACCGGCACCACGCTGCGATTCTGGCCGGACCCCAAGTTTTTTGATTCGCCCAAGTTCTCGGTATCGCGGCTCAAACACGTGTTACGTGCCAAGGCGGTGTTGTGTCCCGGCCTCAAGGTGACCTTCCACGATGAAAACAGCGGTGAAGACGAAGAATGGTATTTTGAAGACGGCCTGAAAGCCTACTTGCTTGATTCGCTCAGTGAAGAGGTCTTGCTCCCGGAAGAGCCCTTCATGGGCAGCATGAGTGGTAACGAGGAGGCGGTGGACTGGGCCGTGGTCTGGGTCGCCGAAGGCCAGGCGAATATCGGAGAAAGTTATGTCAACCTGATTCCGACCGCGCAGGGTGGTACCCATGTTAATGGCCTGCGAACCGGTCTGACCGAAGCGGTGCGCGAGTTTTGTGATATTCGTAACCTGTTACCGCGCGGTGTAAAACTGGCCCCGGAAGATGTCTGGGACAAGGTCAGTTATATCCTTTCGGTGAAACTGGGTGACCCGCAGTTCTCTGGTCAGACCAAGGAACGATTATCATCCAGGGAATGTACCGCGTTTGTTACCGGCGTGGTGAAAGACGCGTTTGCGCTGTGGCTGAACCAGCATATTGCTATCGGCGAACAGATTGCCGAGCTGGCCATCAGTAGTGCGCAAAGTCGTCTCAAGGCGGGCAAGAAAGTGGTGCGCAAGAAGGTCACGCAAGGCCCGGCCTTACCCGGCAAGCTGGCCGATTGTGCCTCGCAGGATTCGGCCTCCGCCGAGTTGTTCCTGGTCGAGGGGGATTCAGCAGGTGGTTCTGCCAAGCAGGCCCGGGATCGCGAATTCCAGGCCATCATGCCGTTACGCGGCAAGATCCTGAATACCTGGGAAGTGGACGCATCCGAAGTACTGGGCTCGCAGGAAGTGCACGATATCTCGGTGGCGCTGGGCGTGGATCCCGGTTCATCGGATATCTCGGGCTTGCGGTATGACAAGATCATTATCCTGGCCGATGCGGATTCGGATGGTGCGCATATCGCGACACTGTTGACCGCGTTATTTACCCGTCACTACCGCGCGCTGATGGATGCCGGGCATATTTATGTCGCCATGCCACCGTTGTATCGCGTCGACGTGGGCAAGCAGGTGTTTTATGCCACCGATGACGCGGAATTGAAGGGTATCCGCGATCGTGTCGATGCCGAAAAAATCAAGGGCAAACTTCAGGTCACCCGATTTAAAGGCTTGGGTGAAATGAACCCGATGCAGCTGCGTGAAACCACCATGGACCCGGATACCCGGCGCCTGGCGCGTCTTACCCTGGAAAGCGGGGATGGTACCCAGCAACTGATGGACATGTTATTGGCCAAGAAACGGGCGGCGGATCGCCGCAAATGGCTGGAAGAAAAAGGTGACCTGGCGGACGTGCAATAACGAACCTGACAGGTCAGCAATGAATAACCGGAACGATAGAAACTAGATGGCTCAAAAAAAGAAAAAAGCGAAAAAATCGACACGCAAAACCGCGAGCAAGAAAACAGCGGCGAGTAAAGCGGAGAGCGCAACGATCAAAGACAGTTACCAGGGCGTTGAACAATTGCCGCTGAAGAGCTTTGCCGAGAAGGCCTACCTGGATTATTCCATGTACGTGATTCTTGATCGTGCCCTGCCACATATTGGTGACGGTTTGAAACCGGTTCAGCGGCGCATTGTTTATGCCATGTCGGAACTGGGCTTGCGTGCCGGTACCAAGTTCAAGAAGTCGGCGCGTACTGTCGGTGATGTGCTGGGTAAGTTTCACCCGCACGGTGACTCGGCCTGTTACGAGGCCATGGTACTCATGGCACAGCCGTTCTCCTATCGTTATCCGTTACTGGAGGGTCAGGGTAACTGGGGTTCTCCGGATGATCCCAAGTCGTTTGCCGCGATGCGTTATACCGAGTCTCGCCTGTCGGAGAATGCCAGCCTGCTGTTATCCGAACTGGGGCAGGGCACCGTGGACTGGGTGCCGAACTTCGATGGCTCGCTGGAAGAACCCACGGTATTACCGGCACGTATCCCGCATGTGTTGTTAAACGGTACCACCGGTATCGCGGTCGGTATGACCACCGACATTCCACCGCACAATATGCGTGAAGTCCTGCATGCCTGTATCCACCTGCTGAAAAAGCCAACCGCGACCAATAGCGAGCTGTGCAAGTTTATCAAGGGTCCTGATTACCCGACCGATGCGGAAATTATTACGCCACCTGCCGATATCAGGAAAATCTACAAGACCGGTCATGGCGGGATTCGCATGCGTGCGCGTTATGAAAAAGAAAACGGCGACATCATTATCACCGCGTTACCGTATCAAACTTCACCGGCCAAGGTGCTGGAACAAATTGCCAACCAGATGCAGGCCAAGAAGTTGCCGATGGTGGTGGACCTGCGCGATGAATCGGATCATGAAAACCCGACACGCCTGGTGATTGTGCCCAAGTCCAACCGGGTTGACGTGGATGAGTTAATGACCCACTTGTTTGCCACCACGGACCTGGAGCGCACCTACCGTGTCAACATGAACATGATCGGCCTTAACGGTCGCCCCGGGGTCAAGGGCCTGGTGGAAATTCTCAGCGAATGGCTGGTGTTCAGAACTGAAACAGTGCGTCGGCGTTTGCAGTTCCGCCTCGACAAGGTTCTCGACAGGTTGCATATCCTGGATGGCCTGTTGAAGGCCTACCTGAACCTGGATGAAGTCATCAAGATCATTCGTGAAAATGACAAGCCCAAGCCGGTGTTAATGAAGCGCTTCAAACTCACTGATATCCAGGCCGAAGCAATCCTCGAGTTGAAATTACGTCACCTGGCCAAGCTCGAGGAAATGACCATCAAGGCCGAGAAAAAAGATCTCAAGGCTGAGCAGGAAGAACTGGAAAAGACCCTCAATTCCTCGCAGCGCATGAAGACCTTGATCCGCAAGGAACTGGAAGAAATCGCGATCAAGTTTGGTGACAAGCGTCGTTCACCGATCGTGGAACGTGAAGCTGCCCAGGCCATGGATGAAACGGCCTTGATCAGTTCTGATCCGGTGACCATTGTGCTATCGAAGAAAGGCTGGGTGCGTGCCGCCAAGGGGCACGAGGTGGACCCGGAAACCCTCAATTACAAGTCGGGTGATGGCTACCTGGACAGCAGCCTGGGCAAAACCAACCAGCTGGCGGTGTTCATTGACTCAACCGGTCGTACCTATGCAGTACCTGCGCATACCTTGCCATCGGCACGTGGCCAGGGTGAGCCACTGACCGGCCGTTTAACCCCGCCCGGCGGCGCCCACTTCTGCGGGGTAATGACCGGCGATGTCAACCAGCTATACCTGGTGGCAACCACGCATGGCTACGGTTTTATCGTTAAGCTTGAAGACTGCATTACCAAGAACAAAAAAGGCAAGGCCTTGTTGAAGGTACCGGCAGGGGCTGACGTGCTTCCCCCGGTACCGGTAAACGATATGGAACATGACTGGGTGGCGGCCAGTTCCAGTGAAGGTCACCTGTTATTCCATCACGTGGCGGAATTACCGCAAATGCCCAAAGGCAAGGGTATCAAGATTATCAACATTCCTTCGGCCAGGCTGAAAAGCGGTGAAGAGTATGTATCCGCCATGACCGTGATTAACGAAGAACAGAGCCTTTACATCCAATCCGGCAAGCGCCACAAGGTCATGAAACCGGACGACATGGAAAACTTTGAAGGTGAAAGAGGTCAGCGGGGGCGTAAGCTACCACAAGGCTTCAGGGCCGTTGACTGTCTGAAACCCGAGGGTGAGGTTACGGTAACGGAATAGCGGGGGGCTTGTTGCTGAGTTTTTTAACCTTGTCCAGGACTCTTTTGGCGCGCTGAATATAATCCTGTAGTCTGGCATTGTCAGGCGCGATCGGTTGTAATGGAATCCAGATTGATAAGGCTTCCTCG
>JASFOS010000050.1:0-13799 GCA_050116415.1 Thioalkalispiraceae bacterium | reverse complement strand
TCCAGCATGACTTCACGGGTACCGGAACCTTCTTCACGGCAAATAAATGGATATTCGGCAATCTTGGAAATGGGCACCACTTCTTCGTCGGCCAGTTCATGGCCTGGCGGCACGATCAGTACCAGGTGATCGGTACGACATTCTTCCACGACCAGGTTCTTGTTGTTGACCGGCGCTTCGACCACACCCAGATCGATGGTGTTATTTTCAACCTGGGAAACGATGCCGTCGGTATTGGCGACCTTCAGGCGGATTGCCACGTCCGGGTATTCTTCTTTGAAATCGCCCAGCAACACCGGCAACATGTATTCGGCAATGGTAGTACTGGCGCCAAGGATCAGCACCCCGCTGATATCCCCGGTCAGTTCCCGCACCGCGTTGTCCATCTTGGCATACAGGTCAAAGATCTGTTCGGCGCACTCGTAGACCCGTCGCCCGGCCTCGGTCAGGCTGATACGGTTATGGGTACGATCAAACAGCCGGGTATTGAACTGCTCTTCAAGCTGGCGAACCTGGAAGGTGACCGCAGGTTGCGTCATGTGCAACTCTTCCGCTGCCTTGGTAAAGCTCAATAATCGTGCGACTGTGTGAAAAACCTGTAATCGTCTGTCGGCCATTTAATGCCCCTTCCTGGATGGGATATCCCATTATTATCTTTATCTATGCCTGCATTGGCAAAACTAGGGCTGCGAATGTTAGCAAGTATTAATGCAAACTTAAATAGAAATGCGTGAAAAGTGGTTTTTTGCTACCGGATCAGGGTAAAAAACGGCTGAAAATGCGCGGGAACAGCGCTGAATACCTGAAAAACATGGCCCAACCTCGGCAGCCCCACGAAGCGGGGGCTGCGGCCGGGATTATCGTCTGCCCTCTTTCTTGTTACGTTTTTCCCATTCTTTCTCGAATTCCTGCTGTTTCTGCTGATGCTCTTTATAAATTCGCAGGTTGTGCTCGCGCTCTTGCCGCGACATTGGCGGTTGAGTCCTGGGTAACGGCGTACCGGGTTTGGCGACCGGCGGTTGAGGCCTGGCTTTCGGAGGTGGACGTTTGGCCGCCGGTGGTTCTGGCCTGAGTTGTGACGGTGGACGTTTGACCGCCGGTGGTTGAGGTTTCAGCTGCGGCGGTCGCGCTTTTGGCTGCGGCGGTGGCGGAAAACGTGGCTTGTATTTCTGTGCGTGAATGTGATGTTTCACGTATGGCTTATCCCCTTCCACCCGGACTTTGACGCGATTGCGCGGGTCAAGATAAATATACGGCGGTAATACTTTTGTACGTATCCAGCGGTTATCCCAGAAATAGAAGTAAACGCCTGTAGATAACTGGAAATAGACTCTTACCCCCGGATAGTAGTAGTAATCATAGTAATACGGGTAATAATAAGGGTGGTAAACGCGTGGTCCCGGCCCCGCATAATAGGGATCGTACACGCAGGCCGACAACCCGGTAACAAGCCCGATACCGAGCAGGCATGACCTGAATAAACGCGTGGTCTTCATCGACTGGCTCTCCTTAATATCACCCATATTGAATAAATATGGATGATATTAAGAGAATATTCCAGTCAACAGATTAATGAACCCTGGCAAGCGGCGACGACTATGCTTCGCTCATTTTCTTGTACATGAAGGCGTAGTACATGATGGGAATGATCACCAGTGTTAACAGGGTCGAGACGAAGATACCGAAGATCAGCGATATCGCCAGGCCACTGAAAATGGGATCATCCAGGATAAACAAGGCACCCAGCATGGCTGCCAGACCGGTCAGCGCAATCGGCTTGGCACGCACCGCACCGGAGCGGATCACCGCTTCCTCGAAGGCAATTCCCTCGGCACGTTGCTGGTTGATAAAGTCCACCAGCAGGATCGAGTTACGCACGATGATACCCGCCAGCGCGATCATGCCGATCATCGAGGTGGCGGTGAACTGTGCCCCCATGATGGCGTGGCCCGGCATCACGCCGATGATGGTCAGCGGAATCGGCGCCATGATGATCAGCGGTACCAGGTAAGAGCGGAACTGCGCCACTACCAGCAGGTAAATCAGGATCAGGCCGACCCCGTAGGCAATCCCCATGTCACGGAACGTCTCGTAGGTCACGGTCCATTCACCGTCCCACTTGACGCTGTACTCGTAGGGGTTTTCCGGCTGGCTGATCAGGGTTTGTGCAACATTGGCCTGGTTGAGTGAGCCGAAAATATCGAACATGCCATACAGCGGACTATCCAGGTCGCCTGCCATGTCACCGGTCACAAACACCACGGGCAAAAGATCCTTGTGGTAAATGGACTGCTCACGGGTCGTATCCACCAGCCTGGCGATATCGGACAGTGCCACCATGCGGCCTTCGCGGCTACGCACATTCAGCGCCATCAGGCTGTTGACGCTGGCCTTGTCGGCAACGTCCAGTTCCAGACGAATGGGCAATGGATACTTCTCGTTGCCGGTATGCAGGTAACTGGCATCTTCGCCACTTAAGGCGGCCGACAGGGTTGCCACCACCTCGTGCTGCGAGACGCCCAGTTGCGCCGCTTTTTGTTGATCTACCTTGATGATGATCTTCCTGGCGGCCGCTTCGATACTGTCATCCACGTCGACCACGTCGGGGGTTTCGCTAAACACCTTGCGCACCTGCTTGGCAACGTGCATCTGGCCCTGGTAATTCAGCCCATAGATTTCCGCAACCAGTGGCGACATCACCGGTGGACCCGGCGGTACCTCGACGATTTTGACATTGGCATCATGTTTTTTACCGATCGCCTGCAAGGGTTCCCTCAGCGATAACGCCACTTCATGGCTTTGACGCTCGCGCGCTTTTTTATCCACCAGGTTGACCTGGATATCGCCCACGTTGGCACCTTCGCGCAGGTAGTACTGTCTGACCAGTCCGTTGAAATTAATCGGAGAGGCCCCCCCGGCATACGCCTGGTAATCGGTCACTTCAGGTACGGTGGACAGGTGCTTGCCCAGTTCACTGAGCACGCGCGCGGTTTTCTCCACCGCGGTACCTTCCGGCATATCAACCACCACCTGGAACTCGGACTTGTTATCAAACGGCAACATTTTCAGCACCACCAGTTTGACACCGGCCAGGGCCACCGACAGCAGGATCAGGCCAAGAATGATCAGTCCCAGCTTACGCCGTTTCGGCGCGCCCGCGGCACCATTCAAATAAGGGCTGACATATTTTTTGAACAGTCTGTAGAGGCGATCGTCGCCTTGCGTTTCCCCATGATGAACCGGTTGGTTGGCGAGCAGGCGGTTAGCCAGCCACGGGGTGACCACGAACGCAATCACCAGTGAAATAAACATGCCCATGCTGGCATTGATCGGGATGGGGCTCATGTACGGGCCCATTAACCCGGTCACGAAGGCCATCGGTAACAGCGCGGCGATTACCGTGAAGGTGGCCAGGATGGTTGGCCCCCCCACTTCATCCACTGCAACCGGAATCGCTTCCACCAGGTTTTTTGCCCCCAGGCTCATGTGGCGGTGTATGTTTTCCACCACCACGATGGCATCATCCACCAGGATGCCGATGGAAAAGATCAGCGCAAACAGCGACACCCGGTTCAGCGTGAAGCCCCAGGCCCACGAAGCAAACAGGGTGGCGGCCAGGGTAATCACCACCGCAACGCCGACGATCACCGCTTCGCGTTTACCCAGGGTAAACAGCACCAGTAACACCACGAAGGCAGTGGCAAACACCAGTTTACCGATTAACTGCTGGGCCTTGGCGTTGGCGGTTGCGCCATAATTACGCGTCACGGTGACCTCGATCCCTTGCGGGATAAATACCCCTTTAAGTTGTTCGACACGCTCGATTACCTGGTTGGCAATCCCCACCGCGTTGGTCCCCGGCTGTTTGGCTACCGCAATGGTCACCGCCGGGAACACGCCCTGCTGCTTGATGCCCTTGCTTTCGGCAGCAGGCCCGGTACCCAGCCAGGCATATTGCTCCGGTTGATCAGCATCGTGTTTTATCGTTGCCACGTCGCGCAAGTAGATGGCTTTGCCGTTATGCACGCCAACCACCAGCTCGCGGACTTCCTCAGGGGTACTCAGGAACGCGCCGGTTTGAACGGTGATTTCCTGGTTATTACGCACCATGCTGCCCGATGGCTGGGTAGCATTACTGGCTTGCAGGGCATTGCGCAAGTCCGAAACAGACAGCTCATAGGCGGCCAGCGCAGCCGGATCCAGTAACACGTGGACCACCTGCTCCGGCCCACCCAGGGTATAGATATCACGCGTGCCTTTGACCCGTTTTAACTCGGTCTCAATGGTATGCGCGACCTGGTTGAGCTCATGGGCACCACGGGCCGGATCCTCGGTCCACAGGGTCAGGGTAACGATGGGTACATCATCAATGCCCTTAGGCTTGATAATCGGTGGCAGCGTACCGAGATTGGCAGGCAACCAGTCCTGCTTGGAATAGATCGCGTTATAAAGCCGCACGATAGCCTGGGTTCGATCTTCCCCCACTTTAAACTGTACGGTTAATACCGACATACCCGGACGGGATACCGAGTAGACATGCTTGAGTCCTTCCAGCTCGGAAAGAATTTGTTCGGCGGGTGAGCTCACCAGTTGTTCGACTTCCCTGGCCGAGGCTCCCGGGAACGGAATAAACACGTTGGCAAAGGTGACGTTGATCTGCGGTTCTTCTTCGCGCGGCGTGACCATCACGGCAAACACCCCGAGCAATAACGCGGTCAGCGCCAGTAACGGGGTGATCTCCGATAATAAAAATTTCCGGGCAATACTGCCGGAAAGTCCCAGCTTGTTGTTATCCAGTTGCTCGGCCATGGCTTACTCCTGCAACTTCAATTGCGCGGCAGCAGCAACCGGGTCAAGCATGACCTTTTCGTTTTCCTCGAGCCCGGCAAGAATTTCGTAACTGTCAGAGTCAGGAATATGCTTGCCTACCCGCACCTGGCGGAAACTGAGCCTGTTGTCATCGCCCAGCACGTAGACTGCGCTGACTTCGCTGCGCCGGGCAATAGCCGCCGCAGGGACCACCAGGCTTTGTTTGATGCCAGTGACAATCGCGAGCTTGATGAACATGCCGGGATAGATACCGTAATCACCCTTGGGCAGGTCAGCGCGCATCTGGAAGGTATGACTTTGCTCATCAGCATAAGGACTCACGGTGATTTTTTCGATGGGTATGCGTTGCCCGGTTTGCAATATGGCGAGGGCTTTGTTCTTTTCCCGCACCACGCTGACCAGGTCCTGGGGCAAGTCGACCTTGGCGCGCAGCGCTTCCAGCGACAGGCCGGTCATTAACTGGCGCCCGGGATTGGCCAGTTCACCGACTTCGATATGACGTTTAACCACGATACCGCTGTAGGGGGCACGCACCACGGTGTTTTCCAGTGCTTCGGTGGCCTGCTCCAGGCCGGCCCTGGCCGATTTGAAACGGGCACTGGCCTTGTCCAGCGCGGCCTTGGCTACCAGCTTCTTGCTGAAAATATCCTGCACGCGCTTGTATTCCGCCTCGGCCTCGTCGAACGTGGCTTTTGCCGCATTGTAGGCCGCCTGCTGCTCCTTGTTGCGGAATTGAATCAGGATGTCACCCTTGCTGACCTTGTCATCCACATCCACATTGATTTTCAACACCCTGCCGGAGGTCTGCGCCGAGATCGTCGCCTGGTGGACGGCTTCGACGGTGGCATCGAGCACACGCTGTTCCTCGACCTGCGCGTAGCTGGCGGTGACCCAGCCGGTTTGTTGCTCAGCGGCCTGTGCGACAGAGGTGTTGACCAAAAAGAACAGTATTCCCAGGGAAGAGGATATGAAATTCGAAACACGCAGCGTGAACATCACGATGCCTCCTTGTAATTATTTGCCTTATTTTTGTCATTTACAATATATTAGAGTTTGCTAATATATTGGCTTTAAGCAGGATTTCAAGCCCTGGAGCGTGGAAGCTGCTGGATTAACTACTTAGCAAAAGCATAACCAAAGGCTTGACCATTTAAAACCTAAGATTTAGGCGTTTTATGCTCGGTACTCTGAAACCTGAATCAATGTTAAGATGGTTGAAATAATTTAGCGGCTTTTTGATAAGCGCTTTTCCAACAGCAATTGTCAATCACTTTGTAAAGATTACAAAAGTCTTACATTTCCAAGTACAATCAGCAACTTACTTCAATACAGCAAAAAAGGTCATCATGGCGCAGTACATCTACACAATGAACGGGGTCAGCAAAATTGTTCCCCCCAAACGAGTTATTCTGGAAGACATTTCCCTGTCCTTTTTCCCCGGCGCCAAGATTGGCGTTCTGGGCCTGAACGGTTCCGGTAAATCCAGCCTGTTGCGCATCATGGCCGGCATTGATACAGAATTTGAAGGTGAAGCCCGCCCACAAACCGGCATCAATGTCGGCTACCTGCCCCAGGAACCGGAGCTGGATCCGGGCAAAGATGTACGCGGAAACGTGGAAGAAGGTCTGGGTGAAGTCAAACAGGCCCTGCAACGTCTGGATGAAGTGTATGCCGCATATGCGGAGCCGGATGCGGATTTTGATGCCCTGGCCGCCGAGCAGGCCAAGCTGGAAAATATCATCCAGGCCACCGATGGCCACAACCTGGAACGCACCCTGGAAATTGCCGCGGATGCACTGCGCCTGCCCGCCTGGGACGCCGATGTCAGCAAGCTCTCCGGGGGGGAACGTCGCCGTGTGGCACTGTGTAAATTGTTGCTGTCCAAGCCCGACATGTTGCTGCTCGATGAGCCTACCAACCACCTGGATGCCGAATCCGTCGCCTGGCTGGAACGCTTCCTGGATGAATACAGTGGTACCGTGGTCGCCGTTACCCATGATCGTTATTTCCTCGACAACGTGGCCGGCTGGATCCTGGAGCTGGATCGTGGTCATGGCATTCCCTGGGAAGGCAACTACTCGTCCTGGCTGGAACAGAAGGAAAAACGCCTGGAAATGGAGCAAAAGCAGGAAGCCTCGCGCGTTAAAACCATGAAAGCCGAGCTGGAGTGGGTACGCACTAACCCCAAAGGTCGCCACGCCAAGAGCAAGGCGCGCCTGCAACGCTTTGAAGAACTGTCCTCCAAGGATTACCAGAAACGCAACGAAACCAACGAAATGTTTATTCCACCGGGCCAGCGTCTCGGTGACCTGGTGATCGAGGCCAACAACCTCAAGAAAGGCTTCGCGGACCGATTGCTGATCGACGACCTGTCGTTCAACCTGCCACGTGGGGGTATCGTCGGGGTAATTGGCCCCAACGGCGCTGGTAAGACCACCCTGTTTAAAATGCTGGTCGGCCAGGAACAACCGGATTCCGGTGAATTGCGACTCGGTGACACAGTCAAGCTGGCTTACGTGGATCAGTCGCGTGACGCGCTGGATGACAAGAAAACCGTGTGGGAAGAAATTTCCAACGGCCAGGACATCATGCAGGTGGGCGACTTTGAAGTAAACTCGCGCGCTTATGCCAGCCGTTTTAATTTCAAAGGCAGCGATCAACAAAAATACGTGGGTGACTTGTCAGGGGGTGAACGTAACCGCGTGCACCTGGCCAAGTTACTCAAAAGCGGTGGAAACGTGCTGCTGCTTGATGAACCCACCAACGATCTCGACGTCGAAACCCTGCGTGCCCTGGAAGAGGCACTGCTGGAATTCCCCGGTTGCGTGGTGGTTATCTCGCATGATCGCTGGTTCCTGGATCGTATCGCCACCCACATTCTGGCATTTGAAGGTGACAGTCACGTGGAATGGTTTGAAGGCAATTACGCTGATTACGAGGAAGATCGCAAACGCCGCCTCGGCGATGAGGTGAACCAACCTCACCGCATCAAGTACAAGAAACTGGAAAAATAAAACGGTGTCCCTCCCTGTCACGGGGAGGGATAGACGCTAGCGATCATTTCACTATTCAAAATCAGCGGAAGATATCCAGTCCCGCGAATCAAACCCTGCTTCACTGAAACCTGTCTCATTGAAATCCAGTTCTTCAAACGGGCTGATACCATCATGCGGTTCAGCCGCGTAGGTTACCGATAACAGTCCCCAACTGTCCATATCGATTTCTTCAATATTGCCGTCATAAAACTGTATTTCTACTGACTCTTCATCGCTGGCAACAACTTCAAAATAGCGATTTTGTGCATCCTGATACCATTGCCCGATGACTGGTTCCGGTTCGAACGGTGTCATTGCTGCTCTCCCAGTTAGTGATTGTCTGAGTGGTCTTTCCTCCTAATGTTACAAACCTAGCAGTAAATTAAAAAAATTCCTCCATGGTTCGGGGTGGAAAAATTTTAATTTTGATCTCTCAAATTTTAATTCATAATTTTTTTAGGTTCTTAGTTTAAGTAGCCGCGGGCAAAAAAAAGCCCTCGTCACGAGGGCATGGATAGTTAACACGAAAAACAATGACTTATTGTGCATTGGCAGGTTGTGCCGGCTCAGCGGACGGTTCAACCAGATCGGTATTATTTGGTGGTTCAGCGACCGGCGCCGCTTCTTCAGCGACCGGCTGGTATTGAATCACCTCTTCAGAAATGACTTCGTCGGCGGCATTGATCACCGAAACTTTCCATTCACCCTGCCATTGTGGCATCAATGCTTTACTTGACCAGACGCGCCAGCGTGGGCCACGCACATTGAATTCAACTTCTGCCATTACCTTGCCATTATGCTCCCAGCGATGTTTTGCTGTTTGGCCTGACATATCACGTAACTCGGTGAAATAGGTAATGGAGTTTCCGCTACCACCCGCTGTTTCGAGGTCATCAACCGGCTCGCGGTTTTCGATACCGCTGGTGAACACCGAACGCATTACGCTGCCACGTGAAAAACCACTCTGTGCGGTAAGTTCTTCTGTAGCAGCAGGGGCTGTTGTTTCGCCTGCTACAGGGGCATTGTCCGCGTTGGTGTCTGAGGTTGGCTGTTCAACTGCAGGCTGAGTGTTTTCCTGCACTGTATTGGCTGGCATCTCTTCTGCAATGGCCAGACTTGTATACAGTAAACTGGTAAAAACAAGCAATGTTGTTCTAAACATTATGGCTCTCCCTGAACGAAATAAATCTTGTCATAAATTATAGCTGGCACTTCATGATGCCAGCACAGTGCACACTATTACACCGCTTTTCATGCCATGTTATCTGTGATTAGAGTCACAATGTCTACACGACGCGGTTGTTCAGCTTGCCTGCCTGGTAGCTCTGTATATTTTCAGCAATTTGATTCAACAAACGTTGGCGGGACTCCCTGCTCGCCCAGGCCATGTGCGGTGTCAGGATCAGGTTGGGAATATTATTATCAAGCAATGGGTTGCCCTGTTGTGGTGGCTCGGTTTGTAAAACATCAACACAGGCACCACCCAGTTTTTTCTGTAACAAGGCCTTGGCCAGGTCCTGCTCATTGATGATGCCGCCTCTTGCGGCGTTGATAACAATGGCACCCGGTTTCATTACGGCAAGCTCTTTTTCGGTAATGAGATTGCTGGTTTCTGGCGTTAAAGGGCAATGCAAACTAAGTACATCGAGTTCCGGAAGCAGCTCAGCCAGGGGTATTCGTCCAGGCTGTGCCGCACCACCCGGGCGCTGGGCTATCTTCACCGTCATGCCGAACGCTTTTGCGACACCTGCAACCGCTTTACCGAGCTCACCATAGCCAACAATGCCCATGACTTTTCCAGTCAACTCGCCGATTGGGAAATCCATCATGCAGAACTGTTTGCTTTTCTGCCATTGGCCTTGTGCAACCGCATGCTGGTAGGCAGGAAGATTTCTAACCAATGCCAATAACATGGCAAACACGTGTTCAACGACGGAAGCGGTACCATAGGCCCTGACGTTACAAACCTGGACATTATTTTCCCTGGCCGCATCGAGATCGATATTATTGGTACCGGTTGCAGCAATACAGACCAGTTCCAGGTTCCTGGCCTTTGCCAGGATATCCCTGCTCAGCACGACCTTGTTGCTGATCACGACCTGCGCATCAGCGATACGTTCAGCAACGTCGTGTTCATGACTCTCATCAAAGTACTGCCATTGTTCGAGTACCTGCTCAAGGGCAGAAAAATCAAGATCATTAAGGTCCAGGCTTTTACGATCCAGGAATACCCCTTGCATAATTATTTCCTCGCTTGGATCATCGACATTATTGCTGCGTGTTGCTTTAGATTATCATCATTCTCAGCCATAATGTGGCTCACTGTAAATAATGAAAACAAGGTGTAATCAAGCATGAGCAAATACAAGGGTTCGCCTTCCTTTAGCCACGACCAGCAGGATTCTACTGGTATTTTACTGGTTAACCTGGGGACACCGGACGCGCCCACCACCGATGCGGTCAGAAAATACCTTGCCGAGTTTCTCTCCGATAAACGTGTGATAGAGATCCCGGCCCCGATCTGGAAACTGATCCTGCATGGTATTATTTTGCGCGTACGTCCCAAGAAAGTGGCACACGCTTATGAAACCATATGGCAAGCCACCGGTTCCCCGTTGCTCTCGATTACCCTGGCCCAGGGCGCCGCACTGGAAACCCCGTTAACCCAGATGTTTAAAGGTACGGTGAATATTGCGGTGGCAATGCGCTATGGCAAGCCCTCCATCGCAAATGGTTTGAACGAGTTGAAAAAAGCCGGTGCCCGACGCCTCATCGTGTTACCCCTTTATCCGCAATATTCCGCCACCACCACCGCTACAGTATTTGACGCGGTTGCCGATGAGTTGAAAACCTGGCGTTGGCTACCGGATCTTCGTTATATCAGCCACTATCATGATCACCCGGCCTATATCGATGCGCTGGCAAACAGTATCCGTGCTCACCAGGCTGAACAGGGTGTTGCGGAAAAATTATTATTTTCGTTTCATGGCTTACCCAAACGTAATCTTGAACTGGGCGATCCCTATTTTTGTGAATGCCATAAAACCGCGCGCCTGGTCGCCGAGAGACTCGAGCTTGATAAAGAGCAGTGGCAATTGACGTTTCAATCACGGTTTGGCAAGGCGGAATGGTTGCAACCTTATACCGACAAGACGCTTGAAAGCTGGGGCAAACAAGGCATCAAGCATGTCCAGGTAATCTGCCCGGGCTTTGCCGCTGACTGTCTTGAAACCCTGGAAGAGATCAATATGCAAAATCGAGATATTTTTCTTGCCGCCGGGGGCCAGCAATTCAGTTATATCCCGGCACTCAATGATCACCCTGATCACATTCACCTGTTAAGCCAGCTAATACAACAACATGCTGGTGAGTGGCTCGAGCTTGAGGATGAGGACTACTCACTAAGGCAACAACGTGCCCGGCAACAAGGCGCGGAAAACTAACCGCATCAAGGCATAAAAAAAGGAAGGCATTGCCTTCCTTTTTTATTGCTTATTGCGCTGTCTGCATCAGGCAATACCCGGGTTGCCTTCCATACCAACGATCTTGGGCGTGTTAAGTTTCTTAACTTTAGCCACTTTCTCGTCACGCAAGTATTCGGCCACCACGTCCCAGATAGGCGCACCTGGTGCCTGGGAACCCACCTGGGCCCAGCCGGCAACCGCGTACTCCTTGTTGGCGTCAATGGGTGTGCCATCATCGAGACGCATCTCGGTAATACGGCTCCCCATGCCGGCTTTAGGATTAATGGTGTAATCCAGGCCACCGACACGAACCATATCACCACCTTGTTGACGGTAAGGATCCGGGTTGAACAGGTTATCGGCTACATCTTCCAGGATGTCCTTGATCACTTTACCTGACATGTTGCGCACGTAGGTTTCAGGATAGGTAATACAGGTCTGGTCCATGACATTATCCATGTAGATGGTATCCCCCGGCAGTACCGTGGTACCCCAGCGGAAGCCCGGTGACAGGGAAATCTGTGCACCGCCTACCACGTTCAGTGCATCACAGATGATCTGATCGAAGGTTCCGTTGAAGTTACCGCGTCGATACAGCAGGCCTTCTGCCACCGCCAGTTCTTCACGCAGTGTTGCCAGGTATGGCTTACGCACTTCTTCGATGTAGGCGGCCATTTCCGCGTCAGGCTCGAGGAAGTTGGAGAACACGGGTAACAGCTTGTAACGCCAGTCCTGAACTTTACCGTTACGTACATCAAACTGCATGAAACCGAGGAACTTGCCGTTTGAACCGGCGTTGGTAACCAGGGTCTGACCACCCTTGTTCTTGACCACGGTGGGTGCAGGCATACCGTCGTGCGTATGGCCACCAAAGATGGCGTCAATGCCGGAGACACGGGATGCCATTTTCAGGTCTACGTCCATACCGTTATGCGAAATGACCACCACCACGTCGGGTTTTTCCTTGGCCCGGACTTCATCAACCACTGATTGCATGGCTGAATCATTGATGCCAAAGGTCCAGTCCGGGATGAAACGACCCGGGTTGGCAATCGGGGTATATGGGAAAGCCTGGCCAATCACGGCAACGCGAACACCACCGTCCATTTCCTTGATGGTATACGGTTTGAAGGCACGTAAGCTGCTTTCATCAAAGCCGTCGAAATCCTCGAAACGGTAATCGAAGCTGGCTTCAGCCTTGACGTTAACGTTCTGGCAAACGAAATCGCCTTTGAAATCCTTGACGTTGGAAATGACTTCCTCGTCACGATAGGTAAATTCCCAGTGACCGGTCATCACGTCGACGCCCAGCAGGTTACAGGCACCAACCATGTCCTTGCCGCGCGTCCAGTAAGCCGTACCCGAGCCCTGCCAGGTATCACCACCATCCAGCAACAAGGTCTTGTTCTGGCCATGGTCGGCACGCAAACGCTTCACCAGGGTACGCAGGTGCGCAAAACCGCCGACTTTGCCATATTTCTTGGCTGCTTCGGTAAAGTTCAGGTAAGTGAAGGCGTGTGCTTCAAGCGTATTGGGCTGGATATTGAAGTGTTTTAACAGCGCTTCACCAACCAGGTGAGGAGGCTGTCCCCAGGCATCACCAATACCCAGGTTCACATTGGGCTCACGGAAGTAAATGGGTAATAACTGAGCGTGACAGTCTGTCATGTGCATCAGAGAAACATTACCGAATTTTGGAATATTGTAGATGTCCTCGGGGGCTTTTTTGGCAGCTGAGCTGGTCACGCCACCTACACCACTGGATTTGTTATCACAGCCCGGCAACATACCTGCGGCCGCAGCCATGCCCATTAATTGGATAAATTCACGGCGGCTAATTGACATTACCCGTCCTCCTGTATATGTAACTCATTGTAATTTAAAAGAAATACTGTTTATAAATGGCATTATTGCCTGTTATTCGTCATACCACGCCATCACGTGCATAAGTGTTCGGTATGATATTACAAATGGGCCGCTTTATGCAGTTATTTTTTAAACTAAGTCTAAAAGTGTGCGTTTATATTGCTATTTGCAGACTAAAACCCAGTGAAATACAGGGGATTCTAATTAAGCCTGAACTGCGGTATTTGCTTTATTCGCCGTAACAGCATTTTATAGTTAACCCGATAGCCCAGGAGAAGTAACAATATGCCCGCGTAAATCAGCGGTTCACGTAAATCCGCCTTGACCAGCCAGAGATAGTGCAGCACGGCCAGTATGCCGATGATATACACCGTTTGGTGAAGCTGTTTCCAGCGTTTGCCTAAACGACGCATCCAGTTATTGGTCGAGGTAATCGCCAGCGGTACCAGCAGCACGAACGCCAGCATGCCAACGGTAATGAACGGCCGCTTGAGAATGTCGATCAAAATTTCATTCCAGTCAAAGAACTGGTCGAACCACAGGTAGGTCATCAGGTGCAGGCAGGCGTAAAAAAAAACGTACAAGCCCAGCATGCGTCGATAAG
>JASFOS010000049.1:0-13845 GCA_050116415.1 Thioalkalispiraceae bacterium | reverse complement strand
TGAAGATGACGGTCAGCCTGATTGCACCGATTGCGATGGAAGAAGGTTTACGCTTTGCGATTCGTGAAGGTGGTCGTACCGTGGGTGCCGGCGTGGTATCCAAGATCATCGAATAAGTAACAGAGCAAAATGGAATGCGGGGACAGGATTAAATCCTGTCCCCTTTCCTTGTTTATAGGCCAGTAGCTCAATTGGCAGAGCGACGGTCTCCAAAACCGTAGGTTGGGGGTTCGATTCCCTCCTGGCCTGCCAAATATTACCGCTTAAGGTGATGTTGGGCTCGGATAGAGCGAGAGATAGTGGATAAGATTAAATTGGCAATCGCTATACTGCTGGTAGCGGCAGGCATAGCAGGGTTCTATCATTATGCAGATCAGGCGCTGTTATACAGGGTGCTGGGTTTGCTGGTGGTTATCGGTATTGCCGTTGCTATAGCTTTAACATCACAGCCTGGGAAGGCCACTTTAAGTTTTGGTCGTAGCGCCGTTTTGGAAGTGCGCAAATCGGTGTGGCCAACACGCCGTGAAACGACACAGACCACCTTGATCGTCATGGTCATGGTGATGCTGGTAGGGGTAATGCTTTGGCTGTTTGATATGTTTTTAGCATGGGCAATGAAGCTACTCATTGGCCAGGGGGGCTAGGGAAATGGCATTGCGTTGGTATGTAGTACACGCCTATTCTGGCTTTGAGTCACACGTGAAACGTTCTCTCGAGGAGCGCGTCAAACTCAAAGGTATGGAGGAAAAGTTTGGTGAAATCCTCGTGCCTACTGAAGAAGTGGTTGAGATGCGTGACGGCCAGAAACGTAAGAGTGAACGCAAGTTCTTCCCTGGTTATGTGCTGGTACAGATGGATATGGATGATGATACCTGGCACCTGGTGAAAGATACCCCGCGCGTAATGGGTTTCATCGGTGGCACCAGTGACCGGCCTGCGCCAATCACTGACAAGGAAGCCGATGCTATTCTGAACCGTGTTCAGGAAGGTGCCGAGAAACCACGTCCCAAGGTACTGTTCGAGCCGGGTGAAGTGGTACGTATCAATGATGGTCCTTTCAACGACTTCAACGGTGTGGTTGAAGAAGTGGATTATGATAAGAACCGTCTGCGTGTAGAAGTGTCGATCTTTGGGCGTTCTACACCGGTTGACCTGGAATTCAGCCAGGTCGAAAAAAGCTAGTTTTAACTAAACAGGGGAGCTTTAGTAATCACCCAGTGGTGATGAAACAGCGCTAACACCCACAAGAGGTAAGCACAATGGCCAAGAAAATCGAAGCGTACATCAAGTTGCAGGTCCCTGCACAAGATGCTAATCCTAGTCCACCGGTTGGTCCAGCACTGGGGCAGCATGGTGTGAACATCATGGAATTCTGTAAAGCGTTTAACGCGCAAACCCAGAGCTTGGAAAAGGGTATGCCTGTTCCCGTTGTAATCACGGTTTACAACGATCGCAGCTTCACTTTCATCATGAAGACGCCGCCTGCGTCTATCCTGCTGAAGAAAGCCGCTGGCATTCAGAAAGGTTCCGGTGTGCCTAACCGCGATAAGGTCGGCAAGGTGACGCGTGCGCAACTGGAAGAAATTGCCAAGACCAAGGAACCGGATTTAACCGCCGCAGATATGGATGCTGCAGTACGTATTATTGCAGGCAGTGCCCGTAGCATGGGTATCGAGACGGAGGGCGTGTAAATGGCTAAACTTACTAAACGTCAAAAAGTCTTCCAGGAAAAAATCGACCGCAACAAGCAGTACGCGATTGATGAAGCACTGGCACTGTTAAAAGACATGCCGCGCGCCAAGTTTACTGAATCTGTTGATGTAGCCGTTAACCTGGGTGTCGATCCTCGTAAATCCGATCAGGTGGTACGTGGTTCAACGGTATTACCCAATGGCACTGGTAAAACAGTCCGTGTTGCGGTATTTGCCCAGGGTGAGAACGCTGACAAAGCCAAGGCCGCCGGTGCTGACATCGTTGGTTTTGAAGACCTTGCTGAAGACATCAAGAAAGGCAACATGGATTTTGACGTGGTAATTGCCACGCCTGATGCCATGCGTGTCGTCGGTACCCTGGGTCAGGTACTGGGTCCGCGTGGCCTGATGCCAAACCCGAAAGTGGGCACGGTTACGCCTGATGTTGAAGGTGCCGTGAAAAACGCCAAGGCTGGCCAGGTGCGTTATCGTACTGATAAAGCCGGTATCATCCATTGCCCCATTGGTAGCGTTGATTTCGATGTCAATGCACTGAAGGAAAACTTGGGTGCCCTGCTGGCAGACCTGAAGAAGGCCAAGCCGGCATCGGCCAAGGGTCAATATATGAAAAAAGTCTCTGTCTCCACCACCATGGGGCCAGGGGTTGTCGTCGATCACGCCGACCTGGCGTAATCGCGTAAAGAACTTTGGGGTCGCTGCATTGTTAATGCAGCGTCCATCAAAGACCGTAGGTACCGGACCGACGCAAGTTGGAAAGGAATAAATCTAACCCGGTTAGAAACTTCAGAGTTTCTAACCGGGCGGGGGCCTGCGCAGATGGTGAACCCGTACAGAATTTTCTGCAGGGTCACTGAAAAATGTGCGAGATGAAGTTTGTCTCGTGTGGTCCAACGACAGAAACTGTTCTGAAATTCCAAGAATAGTCACTGTTTAAATATAGAGGTGAGTTCAAGTGGCATTAAGTTTAGCTGAAAAACAAGCCATCGTCGCTGAAGTCGCCGTCGTTGCCAAAGAGGCACATTCTGCGGTTGTTGCAGAATATGCTGGCCTGGAATCCAATGACATGAATGACCTGCGTGCCAAGGCGCGTGCAGGTGGTGTTTATCTTCGTGTTGTTAAAAATTCCCTGGCCAGGCGTGCTATCGAAGGTACGGACTATGAATGTTTGTCGGAAACATTGGTCGGCCCCATGATCCTGGCCTTCTCGCAAGAAGATCCAGGTTGTGCAGCCCGCGTGCTGAAAGACTATTCCAAGGAAAATGACAAACTCGTTGTGAAGGCGCTGTCCGTCAGTGGACAGTTACTGGCCGCATCCGAACTGGATCGCCTGGCCAGCCTGCCGACCAAAGATCAAGCTATCAGTATGCTTATGTCGGTCATGCAGGCGCCTGTTACCAAGCTTGCGCGTACGCTTAATGAAGTACCTGGCAAGCTGGTCCGTACTGTTGCAGCGGTTAAAGACGCAAAAGCGGCGTAATCGAGAACTAATTTTAGGAGACTTACAATGGCTGTATCTAAAGACGATATCCTGGAATCAATCAGCAACATGTCCGTTATGGAAGTTGTTGAGCTGATTGAAGCTATGGAAGAAAAATTCGGCGTAACTGCCGCTGCAGCAGTAGCTGCAGCGCCAGCTGCCGCCGCCGGTGGTGAAGCTGCGGCTGCTGAGAAAGACGAGTTCGACGTTGTTATGACCAGTTTTGGTGATAACAAGGTTGCCGTCATCAAGGCAGTTCGAGGCATCACAGGCCTGGGTCTGAAAGAAGCGAAAGACATGGTAGAAGGTGCTCCTTCTGCTATTAAGGAAGGCGCTTCTAAAGACGAAGCTGAAGATATCAAGAAGCAACTGGAAGAAGCTGGCGCATCTGTCGAGCTTAAGTAATTTGCTTACTGGTATTGTGACAGGAACAGGTCTTGTGCCTGTTCCTGCTACGACAAAGAATGTTCCCACAGCGGGCTGGCGGTCAGAATAGACCGCTGGCCTGCTGTGCGTTCGTTGTGAAAAAGGTAAATTCATAACGAACAAGGGACTGAATAATTCGATTAACTGCTATCGAGCGTGGTGTGAAATGGCTTACTCATTCACTGAAAAGAAACGGATTCGTAAATATTTTGGTCGTCGTGCCAGCGTTTTGGAAGTGCCTTATCTTCTGGCAATGCAGATTGATTCCTACCGTGAATTTCTGCAGGCTGATACCAGGGAAGAGGACTATGAAGACAAAGGGCTGAACGCGGCATTCAAATCAGTATTCCCCATCGTCAGTTATTCTGGCAATGCGGCTCTTGAATACGTCAGCTATCGACTGGGCACCCCGGCGTTTGATGTTAAGGAATGTCAGCAACGTGGTGTAACCTATTCTGCGCCGTTACGCGTCAAAGTTCGTCTTATCATTTACGATAAAGACTCCAAAGTCGAAAAAGTTAAAGACATCCGCGAGCAGGAAGTCTACATGGGTGAAATTCCGCTCATGACCGATAACGGTACCTTTGTTATTAACGGTACAGAACGCGTTATCGTTTCCCAGTTACATCGCTCACCAGGTGTATTCTTCGACCATGATAAAGGCAAGACGCATTCATCAGGTAAACTGTTGTTCAATGCGCGCGTGATTCCTTACCGTGGTTCCTGGTTAGATTTCGAATTTGATCCCAAGGATTCCCTGTTTACCCGTATTGACCGTCGCCGCAAATTACCGGTGACGATCCTGTTACGCGCCCTGGGGTATAACAACGAGCAAATGCTCGATATGTTCTTTGAAAAGAACAACTTCCATATCACGAAAAACGGTTTCGAGCTGGAACTGATCCCGGAACGTCTGCGTGGTGAAACGGCGACGTTTGACATCATGCTGAAGAAAAAAGTCCTGGTGGAAGAAGGGCGTCGCATTACCGCGCGTCATATTCGTGAAATGGAAAAAGCCGGTATGGACCGTCTGGAAGTACCAGAAGATTACCTGCTGGAAAAAATCCTTTCCCATGACATCATTAATAAAGAAACTGGCGAAGTCATTGCCAGTGCCAATGATGAAATCACCCCGGATCGCCTTGAATTGTTCAAGGAAGCTGGTATTACCGATTTCCAGACCATTTTTACCAATGACCTGGATCATGGCCCGTATATTTCAAACACCTTGTCGATTGATACCACCACCACACAGCTTGAAGCCCAGGTGGAAATCTATCGCATGATGCGTCCGGGTGAGCCGCCTACCAAGGAAGCGGCTGAAAACCTGTTCAAAAACCTGTTCTTCACCGATGAACGCTATGACCTGTCATCCGTAGGTCGTATGAAATTCAACCGCCGTGTCGGTCGTAAAGAGACCGAAGGTGAAGGTACCTTATCCAACGATGACATTATCGCGGTCATTCAGACCTTGCTGGATATTCGTAACGGTAAAGGTAACGTGGATGATATCGATCACCTGGGTAACCGTCGTATTCGTTCAGTCGGTGAAATGGCCGAGAACCAGTTCCGTGTCGGCCTGGTACGTGTTGAACGTGCGGTTAAGGAACGTTTATCACTGGCAGAAAGCGACAACCTGATGCCCCAGGAAATGATCAATGCCAAGCCGGTATCAGCTGCCATCAAGGAATTCTTTGGTTCCAGCCAGTTGTCGCAGTTCATGGATCAAAATAACCCGTTGTCCGAAGTGACGCACAAGCGCCGTATATCGGCACTGGGTCCGGGTGGCCTGACGCGTGAACGTGCCGGCTTCGAAGTGCGCGACGTACATCCGACTCACTACGGCCGTGTATGTCCTATCGAGACACCCGAAGGCCCTAACATCGGTCTGATCAACTCGTTGGCGGTTTATGCGCGTACCAACAGTTACGGTTTCCTGGAAACCCCATACCGTAAAGTGGTCAATGGCAAAGTAACCGACGAAATTGAATACCTGTCGGCCATCGATGAAAGCGAGTACCTGATCGCCCAGGCCAATGCGACGCTGGACAGCAAGGGCAAACTGATCGATGAACTGGTGCCTTGCCGTCACTTGAATGAATTCACCATGGCCACCGCTGATCAGATCCAGTTTATGGACGTTTCGCCCAAGCAGATCGTATCGGTTGCCGCGGCGCTGATTCCGTTCCTGGAACACGATGACGCGAACCGTGCCTTGATGGGATCGAACATGCAACGCCAGGCGGTACCGACACTGCGTGCCGATAAACCGCTGGTGGGTACCGGTATTGAACGTACCGTAGCAGTTGACTCGGGTGTCACCGTGGTCGCTAAGCGTGGTGGTAAAGTTGATTCGGTTGATGCGGCGCGTATCGTGGTGCGTGTCAACGATGATGAAACGGTACCGGGTGAACCCGGCGTGGATATCTACAACCTGACCAAGTACACCCGTTCCAACCAGAACACCTGTATTAACCAGCGTCCACTGGTCAAGCCCGGTGACATGATTGCCCGTGGTGACGTTATGGCCGATGGTCCTTCCACCGACATGGGTGAACTGGCGCTGGGGCAGAACATGCTGGTCGCGTTCATGCCGTGGAACGGTTACAACTTCGAGGATTCCATCCTGATTTCCGAACGTGTGGTTCAGGAAGACCGTTACACCACGGTTCACATTGAAGAACTGACCTGTGTGGCACGTGATACCAAGCTCGGTTCTGAAGAAATCACTGGTGATATTCCCAACGTGGGTGAGTCTAACCTGGCCAAGCTGGATGAAGCCGGTATCGTCTACATTGGTGCCGAAGTGAAACCGGGCGACATCCTGGTGGGTAAAGTGACACCAAAAGGTGAAACCCAGTTAACCCCGGAAGAAAAACTGCTGCGTGCCATCTTCGGTGAAAAAGCCTCGGATGTTAAAGATACCTCGCTGCGTGTGCCTTCAGGTATGACCGGTACGGTTATCGATGTGCAGGTCTTCACCCGTGATGGCCTGGAAAAAGACTCGCGGGCGATGTCCATTGAAGAATCTGAAATGGATCGCATCAAGAAAGACTTCAATGACCAGCGCCGAATCATGGAAGACGATGCCTACAGCCGTGTTGAAACCATGTTAACCGGTAAAGTGGCCGAAAATGGTCCGGCTGGCCTGAAAGCGGGCAGCAAGATCACCAAGGCCTACCTGGACGAACTGCCACGCGAAAAATGGTTTGAAATTGCGCTGAAGAACGAAGAAGCCAATACCCAGCTGGAAACCATTGCCGAGCAAATCAAGCAACTGCGTAAAGACTTTGATGAAAAATTCGAAGAGAAAAAACGCAAGCTGACTTCCGGTGATGACCTGGCGCCTGGCGTGCTGAAGATGGTCAAGGTTCACCTGGCGGTTAAACGTCGTATTCAGCCGGGTGACAAGATGGCCGGCCGTCACGGTAACAAGGGTGTTATCTCCATGATCGTGCCGGTAGAAGATATGCCGCACACCGAAGATGGTGAGCCGGTTGACGTGGTGCTGAACCCGCTGGGTGTACCTTCACGTATGAACGTGGGGCAGGTACTGGAAACCCACCTGGGTTGGGCGGCGCGTGGCCTGGGCAAGAAAATCAATGCCATGATTCGCCAGCAGCAGAAGATTGCCGAGATCCGCAAGTTCCTCGAAGAGGTCTATAACAAGACCGGTGGTCGCAGTGTCGACCTGAAATCCTTCAGTGATGAGGAAATCATGGAACTGGCGATGAACCTGCGTAAAGGCGTGCCCATGGCGACACCGGTATTCGACGGTATCGAAGAGCCGGATGTGAAGCAGTTGCTTGAGCTGGCTGACCTGCCAACCAGTGGTCAGGCTGTCCTGATTGATGGTCGTACCGGTGAGAAATTCGAACGTCCGGTCACCGTGGGCTACATGTACATGCTGAAACTCAACCACCTGGTGGATGACAAGATGCATGCCCGTTCTACCGGGCCGTACAGCCTGGTTACCCAGCAGCCGCTGGGTGGTAAGGCCCAGTTCGGTGGTCAACGCTTCGGTGAGATGGAAGTGTGGGCACTGGAAGCCTACGGTGCAGCCTATACCCTGCAGGAAATGCTTACCGTCAAGTCGGACGATGTGAACGGTCGTACCAAGATGTACAAGAATATCGTTGACGGCAACCATTACATGGAAGCCGGTATGCCTGAATCCTTCAACGTATTGCTGAAGGAAATCCGCTCACTGGGTATCGACATCGAACTTGAGCAACAGGACTAATTGTTAGGAACTAGAGACCAGGCATTAACCTGGGAAATAGCAACTAGGAACTCTTTGTTAGGAGTAGCGACGTGAAAGATCTATTAAAGATCCTGAAACAGCAAGGGCAGATGGAAGACTTTGATGCAATTCGTATCGGTCTTGCCTCACCACAGAAAATTCGTTCATGGTCATACGGCGAAGTTAAAAAGCCGGAAACCATCAACTATCGTACCTTCAAACCGGAACGTGATGGTCTGTTCTGCGCCAAGATCTTTGGCCCGGTCAAGGATTACGAGTGTCTGTGCGGTAAGTACAAGCGACTCAAGCACCGTGGCGTGATCTGTGAAAAATGTGGCATTGAAGTCACCCTGGCAAAAGTCCGCCGCGAGCGTATGGCACACATTGAACTGGCCAGCCCGGTTGCGCATATCTGGTTCCTCAAATCACTGCCTTCACGCATGGGCCTGTTGCTGGACATGACGCTGCGCGATATCGAACGCGTGCTTTACTTTGAAGGTTTCGTGGTGATTGACCCTGGCATGACCGAACTGGAACGTGGCCAGTTGCTGTCTGATGAATCTTACCTGGAAGCCATCGAAGAATACGGTGATGAATTCGATGCCCGCATGGGCGCCGAGGCGGTTTTTGAACTGCTGGCGTCGCTGGACCTGGAAAAAGAAGCTGCCCAGGTACGTGAAGACATGGGTGCGACCAAGTCTGAGACCAAGCTGAAAAAACTGGGCAAACGCCTGAAGCTGATCGAAGCCTTCCTGGAATCAGGTAACAAGCCCGAGTGGATGGTCATGACCGTATTACCGGTTCTGCCACCAGAACTGCGTCCGCTGGTACCCCTGGAAGGTGGTCGTTTCGCGACCTCCGATCTGAATGACCTGTACCGTCGCGTTATTAACCGTAATAACCGCCTGAAACGTTTATTAGATCTGAATGCGCCGGACATTATCGTGCGCAACGAAAAACGCATGCTGCAGGAGTCGGTTGACGCGCTACTGGATAACGGTCGCCGTGGTCGCGCCATTACCGGTTCCAACAAGCGTCCCCTGAAATCCCTGGCCGATATGATCAAAGGCAAGCAGGGTCGTTTCCGTCAGAACCTGCTGGGTAAGCGTGTGGATTACTCGGGCCGTTCAGTTATCGTGGTAGGGCCTACCCTGAAACTGCACCAGTGTGGTCTGCCCAAGAAGATGGCGCTGGAACTGTTCAAGCCGTTTATTTTCTCCAAGCTGGAGCGTCGTGGTATCGCCACTACCATCAAGGCGGCCAAGAAAATGGTCGAACGGGAAGGTCCGGAAGTCTGGGATATCCTGGAAGAAGTGATTCGCGAACACCCGGTCATGCTTAACCGTGCACCGACGCTTCACCGTCTGGGGATCCAGGCCTTTGAACCGACCCTGATTGAAGGTAAAGCGATTCAATTACATCCGCTGGTATGTACCGCGTTTAACGCTGACTTTGACGGAGACCAGATGGCGGTAC
This sequence comes from Thioalkalispiraceae bacterium, assembly GCA_050116415.1. Lineage (GTDB taxonomy): Bacteria > Pseudomonadota > Gammaproteobacteria > UBA6429 > Thiohalophilaceae > JARRJY01. The sequence goes on along the minus strand of JASFOS010000049.1, from coordinate 4,511 downwards.
ACGTGCCGCTGTCACTGGAAGCCCAGCTGGAAGCGCGTACCCTGATGATGTCGACCAACAACATCCTGTCACCGGCCAACGGTGAGCCGATCATCGTGCCTTCGCAGGACGTGGTACTGGGTCTGTACTGGATGACGCGTGAGCGCGTCAATGCCAAGGGTGAAGGCATGATCTTCGCCGATGCCAAGGAAGTCCATCGTGCCTATAACAGTGGCCAGGTCAATATCCAGGCCAAGGTTAAAGTCCGTATCAAAGAAGTGAAGCTCGACGAAGAGGGTAACCGCACCGAAGTGACCAGCCTGAAAGACACCACTGTTGGTCGTGCGCTGTTATGGGACATCGTACCGGAAGGGATGTCTTACGACCTGGTTAACCGTGACCTGAAAAAGAAAGCGATTTCGCAACTTATTAACGTCTGTTATCGCGAACTGGGGCTGAAAGCCACGGTAATTTTTGCCGACCAGTTGATGTATACCGGTTTCGCCAACTCAACCCGTGCCGGGGTGTCTTTCTGTTCCAACGACATGGTTATTCCGGAAGAGAAAGAGGATATTCTTGCCGGCGCCGAAGAAGAAGTTAAGGAAATTCAGGACCAGTATACCTCGGGCCTGGTGACCTATGGCGAGCGCTACAACAAGGTTGTCGATATCTGGTCGCGTACCAATGAGCAGGTGGCAAAAGCCATGATGGACAAGCTCGGTACCGATGATGTGGTCAATGCTGAAGGTGAAACCGTCAAGCAGCCATCATTCAACTCGGTATTCATGATGGCCGACTCGGGTGCGCGTGGTAGTGCTGCACAGATTCGTCAGCTGGCCGGTATGCGTGGCCTGATGGCCAAGCCCGATGGCTCCATCATCGAAACACCGATTACCGCTAATTTCCGGGAAGGCCTGTCAGTATTGCAGTACTTCATCTCCACCCACGGTGCGCGTAAAGGTCTGGCCGATACCGCACTGAAAACCGCCAACTCCGGTTACCTGACCCGCCGCCTGGTGGACGTGTCCCAGGATCTGGTTGTTAGCGGTGATGACTGTGGTACCACCAAGAGTCTCAGCATGGCTGCCCTGATCGAAGGTGGCGACGTGGTTGAAGCCCTGTCAGAACGTGTCCTGGGCCGTGTGGTCGCCGAAGATGTTCTGAGTTCCAAGGGTGAGGTCTTGATCGAAAAAGGTACCCTGCTGGACGAGCGTTGGGTAGAGAAGGTTGAAGAACTGGGCATCGATCACATGCAGGTTCGTTCGCCGATTACCTGTGATAACTACCATGGTGTCTGTGCGGCCTGTTACGGTCGTGACCTGGCGCGCGGTCACCTGGTGAACCCCGGTGAGTCGGTCGGTGTTATTGCGGCACAATCCATCGGTGAGCCGGGTACGCAGCTGACCATGCGTACTTTCCATATCGGTGGTGCGGCCTCACGTGCGGCCGCGGTGAATAACATCGAGGTGAAGAGTAAAGGTACGGTTCGCCTGCACAACATCAAAACAGTACAACACGCCAGCGGTAACTTCGTTGCAGTGTCACGCTCCGGTGAAATCACCGTACTGGATGAACAAAATCGTGAACGTGAGCGTTACAAGGTCCCGTATGGCGCGGGCATTTCGGTCAATGATGGTGATGCGGTCGAAGCCGGCCAGGTGGTGGCCAACTGGGATCCGCATACCCATCCGGTCATCACTGAAGAGAAGGGTTTCATCAAGTTCGTGGACATCGTCGACGGTGTCACCGTGCAGGAAGAGATGGATGAGGTGACGGGGCTGTCGAGCCTGGTGGTGACCGATCCGAAACAACGCGGTTCCCAGGCCAAGGACATGCGTCCGATGGTTAAGCTGGTGGATGACAAGGGTAACGACCTGAACATCGCCGGTACTGAAATTCCTGCGCATTACTTCCTGCCTGCCGGCGCGATTATCGCGCTGAAAGATGGCGCGGCGGTAGGTATCGGTGACGCGGTGGCGCGTATTCCCCAGGAATCGTCCAAGACCCGTGATATTACCGGTGGTCTGCCACGCGTTGCCGACCTGTTCGAGGCACGTAAACCCAAAGAGTCGTCTATCCTGGCAGAAGTCAGCGGTACCGTCAGTTTTGGTAAGGAAACCAAGGGTAAACAACGCCTGGTGATTACCCCCACTGATGGTAGTGACGTTTATGAAGAACTGATCCCGAAATGGCGTCACCTGACCGTGTTCGAAGGTGAGCACGTGGAAAAAGGTGAAGTCATTGTCGAAGGTGAACCGAATCCACACGATATCCTGCGTCTGCTGGGTGTGGAAGAACTGGCCCGTTACATTGTTAACGAGGTGCAGGAAGTTTACCGTCTGCAAGGCGTGGGTATTAACGACAAGCATATTGAGGTCATCGTGCGTCAAATGCTGCGTAAATGTGAAATTACCAGCCCGGGTGACAGCAAGTTCCTCAAGGGTGAGCAGGTTGAGCGTTCACGCCTGATGGAAGTCAACGAAGCGCTGGTTAAAGCTGACAAGCAACCTGCCTTGTTTGAGCCGATCCTGCTGGGTATTACCAAGGCTTCACTGGCCACAGAATCGTTCATTTCAGCCGCCTCGTTCCAGGAAACCACCCGTGTTCTCACCGAGGCAGCGGTCACCGGCAAGGTTGATGACCTGCGTGGTCTGAAAGAGAACGTTATCGTGGGTCGCCTGATCCCGGCCGGAACCGGTATGGCCTATCATGCCGAACGTCGCCGCCAGCGCGAGTTTGAGGAACATGTGGATGCGGATACCGCATTTGCCGAAGCCGCCGCCGCGGTAGAAGGCGAAATGTCATCCAGCGCCGAAGGTGTTAGTGAAGACTAACTTGCTAAAAAACTGTAATTAGATCGCGGGAAGCTGTTGACACAACGGCCTCATATTCATAAAATCTCGCGCCTTACGACAGGTCGGTCCCTTGAAGTTGAATCGAGGACCGGCCTGTCGTTTATTTTCTGGAGTTAGAAAGAATTATGGCTACGATTAATCAGTTAGTACGTAAACCACGTAAGCGCAAGCTCGAAAAGAGCAATGTCCCTGCGCTGGAAGCCTGCCCGCAAAAGCGCGGTGTGTGCACACGTGTTTATACGACAACCCCTAAAAAGCCGAATTCAGCAATGCGTAAAGTAGCACGTGTTCGTCTGACTAACGGCTATGAAGTGACCAGCTACATCGGTGGTGAAGGTCATAACTTGCAAGAACACTCGGTAGTGCTCATTCGCGGCGGTCGTGTTAAGGATTTGCCCGGTGTGCGTTATCACACGGTCCGTGGTTCACTGGATACTTCAGGTGTGGCGGATCGTAAACAAGGTCGTTCCAAGTACGGAGCCAAGCGCCCTAAATCTTGATTTTAGGGTTGTTTAAGTTATTGAATTTAACAGGAAAGCATCGGGAATAAATCGATGAGAAGACGTTCAGCAGCAAAACGCGCAATCCTTCCGGATCCGAAATTTAAATCGGAAATGATTGCCAAGTTTATTAATATGGTCATGCTTCATGGCAAGAAATCCGTGGCAGAAAGTATTGTTTACGGCGCATTGGATACGGTATCTGAGAAAAGCAAAACTGAAGCTGTTGAAGCGTTGGAAAAAGCATTGGATAACGTCCGTCCAATGGTTGAAGTTAAATCCCGTCGTGTAGGTGGTGCCACCTACCAGGTTCCTGTTGAAGTACGCCCAAATCGCCGCAATGCCCTGGCCATGCGCTGGTTGGTTGAAGCGGCGCGCAAGCGTGGTGAAAAAGGCATGGGTGCCCGTCTGGCGGGTGAAATTATGGATGCCTCCGAAAATCGCGGTGCGGCGGTGAAGAAACGTGAAGATACGCACCGCATGGCTGAAGCAAACAAAGCCTTCTCGCATTACCGCTGGTAATGACGGATTGGGATTAGTGGAAAGGTGGCGCGCAAGACCCCTATAGAACGTTATCGGAATATCGGCATCATGGCCCACATTGATGCCGGCAAGACAACGACTACTGAGCGCGTCCTTTTTTATACAGGTATTTCACACAAGATTGGTGAAGTACATGACGGTGCGGCCACCATGGACTGGATGGAGCAGGAGCAGGAGCGTGGTATTACCATCACGTCTGCGGCAACCACCTGTTTCTGGCGTGGCATGGATCAGCAGTTTGATGAGCACCGCATCAATATAATTGATACGCCGGGGCACGTCGACTTCACCATTGAAGTGGAGCGTTCGTTACGTGTTCTGGATGGCGCTTGCGCCGTGTTCTGTGCCGTAGGCGGTGTAGAACCCCAGTCTGAGACCGTATGGCGTCAGGCTAACAAATACCACGTGCCGCGCATGGCCTTCGTTAACAAGATGGACCGTGCCGGTGCTGATTTTCTGCGGGTAGTGGCGCAGATAAAAGAACGCCTGGGTGCTAACCCGGTGCCGATGCAGATGAATATCGGCGCGGAAGAAGGGTTTGAAGGTGTTGTTGACCTGGTCAAGATGAAGGCGATCTACTGGAATCAGGCGGACATGGGTGCCACCTATGAAGAACGCGAGATTCCGGCTGAAA
>JASFOS010000048.1:0-13989 GCA_050116415.1 Thioalkalispiraceae bacterium | reverse complement strand
CAAGTTGCCTGTTCTCGTCGGCCTGGCGGGTCTTGCTGGTTTCGACCTTGGGCGCCACGATGGCTGCCGGTGCCGAACGGGTAAGGTTGTTTGCCTGGAAGCCATCTTTTAAGACGTGACAGGTCAGTCCCTGCTGGATCAGCAAGAAGGCGGCCGCCTGGCTCTGTGTGCCATTCTCACACACCAGGATGTAATCGCGTTGCGGGTTGAGGCCTGGCAGCTTGGCGCGCAACATCGACAGGGGAATATTGATCGACCCTTCAATGTGGTTGGCCATGAAGGCATCGTGTGGACGGACATCAATCACCAGGCTACCTTGTGCCAGGCGCTTGATGACTTCCTGCTCGTTGTAATAATTGATTAAAGGTTTAATCAGTAATTCCAGGAAGTCGTCTTTATGCAGGCGCATCAGGTTACCATCTTCGAGCATGGTAATGGTGGCATTGCGTTTGCTACCAGTGATCAGTGCTTCTTCACCAAAGCCATCGCCGTTGGACAGGATCGCCAGCTTGATGTCCTCGGCCTTCGGCGCCGGGCGACGTGATACGCTACAGCGCCCTTTTTGCACGATATAGTAGTACTCGCTTTCTTCACCCTGCTTGACGATCACATCACCTTGCTTGTAGGAAACTTCCTCGAGTTTCATTAGCAGGGTCTGGATGTTCTCGGTGGGCAGTTGTAAAAATGCGGGTGATTGCAGGAAACGTAGCATCCAGCTGTTGATGTCATGCTCGCCGGACAACTCGGTGACCTCGATCGCGGATTGCTGGGTGGTATCACCGCTCAGGATTTCCAGCAGGTCCTGGTCGACATTGAGCAGCATGACCTCGCTCTTGGTGCGTGCCGTGCAGGGGCGGGGTAATTCCTCGGCCAGCGGGTAGCGGGCCTGGTCGGTTTTGCCCTTGATGATCTGTTTCTTTTTCTGGCCGTGGATACTCAGTTCAACCTGGCCGTTGAGAATATAGAGCAGGCGTGTGTTGCGATCGCCCTGGCGGAACAGGATACGCTCGGCAGGCAGCTTTTCTATGCGGGACTTCTGGGCGATCTCATCCAGCTTGTCCGCGGTGAGGTGGCTCAGGGGCTCCAGTGTTTTTAAAAGTTTTTTGTCAATTTTAGAAGACATTAGGATCTACTGCCGGTTGTGATTGCCGCTGTTATTTAGCGGATACTGTTCTTTTAAATTTAGACGAAAAACAACTGTATAGGATGTGACTTTCACAAGGTGTGACCAGTCTCACAAAGCCCTGCGGAATCGGTTAACAGTTTGCAAAATTTTGCTAGCTGGGCGCATTTTGTGGCAAGGTGATGACTGAGTATGCGGGGTTGCCGGCCGGATTGCCAGTCGCCTGACAAGGGCGGTTAACTGGACTGCACAATGGCTGAAAGGCAGCGGCACGTTCATGAACCTGAACGACAAACACAGAGGAGCGCTGAACATGGAAAATAACCTTACTTCGGGCCAGGTATGGAAGCGTGGTGGCTTTATCCTGATTTTTGCCCTGCTGTACGGGGTGAGTAAAATCCTGGTAACGGCGATCGTGATTTTCCAGTTTGTCTCGTTGCTGATTAGCCGCGATACCAACGCCCGGCTGGCCAGCTTTTCACTGGGCTTGTCGGCGTATATCTACCAGTTGTTGCAGTACATGATGTGCAACAGCGAGGATAAACCGTTTCCCTTCGCGGACTGGCCCGCAGACAGTGCCTTGAAGAGCGCCGCGCCAGCAGCGCGTAAAAAAGCCAGCCGCAAGAAAACCGCCAGCAAGAAAAAGATCGCCAAGAAGGAGCCTGCGCCAGCCACCGGGGAGGAGCAGGGTGACAAGAACGAATAACGAGGCCCTGCTCAAAACATCCCGGCTTGCATTGCTGGCAGGCATGTTATTGCTGGGCGGCTGTGGCGAAGTCGATGAAACCGCCCGTTTGCAACAGGCCTTGGATGAGCTGGTGGAGGCGGTCGAGCAACGCAGTGTCAGGCAGGTCAACCGTTACCTGGCGCCCGACTTTAAAACCAGCCAGCAATCCGGGGTTGGCAATATCCAGGGTTTCATGCGGCTGCAGTTTCGCAGCAATCGCGTGATCCATATCTTTGTCTCGGAGCAACAGCTGTCGGTGGACAGGCAGCAGGGGCAGATCAGTTTCCATGCCCTGGTGACCGGTTCAGGCAACTGGATTCCCGAGCGCGGCCAGCGCTTTTATGTCAAAACACGTTGGCAACTGAATAACGGCGACTGGCAACTTTCGCGCCTGGGCTGGGAAAAACAGCTTAGTCCTTGACCGCCCTGGTGACCGCTTCGCGGTTGTTGGCATGAATGCTGTGCGAGTGCACGGAGAAGTTGCCATGCTGGCGATCTGCGAAGAAATATTCCAGCGTGTGGTGAATGGTGCGAAAGGCCAGTTGTTCCCAGGGAATATCCTTTTCTTCGAACAGGGCCACCTCAAGACTTTCAATGCCGGGATGAAAATCCAGGTCCAGCAGCCGGGCCCGGTACATTACGTATACCTGGTTGACATGAGTCAGGCTGAAGATCGAGTACAGGCCCTGTAGTTCCAGGTTGGCATTGGCTTCTTCACGCGATTCGCGCAGCGCGCCCTGTTCCAGGGTCTCGGCATTTTCCATGAAGCCGGCCGGCAAGGTCCAGCAACCGTAGCGAGGTTCAATGGCGCGCTTGCACAGCAGCACCTTGTCTTCCCACACTGGCAAGGTGCCGACCACGATCTTGGGATTTTGATAATGGATCGTGTCACAGTGATTACACACGTGGCGGGGCAGGTTGTCACCTTCCGGGACACGCATATCAACCGGTTTGCCGCACTGGCTACAAAACTTCATGCGAGCGGTTACTTCTTGGCGCCCTGCGGTACGAAACCCTCGGGCAGCTGCCCGGCCTCACCTTCACCGAACAGGAAACCCACCATGTGCTGTTCGATCACTTCCACGCTGGCGGGATCGGCGGTACTCAGGCGGTTTTCATTAATGATCATGGTGAGGCGCTGCAGCCACTGGTTCCAGGCTTCGCTGGAAATGTTTTCATAAATACGTTGCCCCAGTTCACCAGGATAGGGGGGGACATCCAGTCCCGGCGCTTCTTTTTTCAGAACCTGACAAAAAACCACACGTGACATGTTGAGTACTCCATCTGACGAGGCTACAGTTAGTCACTGCACCCCGTTTCGTGAATATGTTACAATTAACCAAGTAAAAAGCTTGGGTTTAGCCGGGTTATTATCCGGGTTTCCCCAGGCCGGTTCAAGAAGCCAGCCCCGGCTGGCAGAGCTCAGGAGTAATGAGACCATGACACAAGCACAGACTGCAAGTTATAACCCGACGATTGTTCCTGATGAGATTCGTCTCAGTGACATGGCGGCCCAGCAAATGGCTACCCTGATGCAAAGTGCCGACGACAATATCGAAGGGGTACGCGTGTTTGTTACCGGTGGCGGTTGTGGCGGCATGTCCTATGGCATGACGTTTACCGATGAGATCACCGGCAAGGACAAGATCCTGGAAGGAGAGGGGTACAAGCTGGTCGTGGATGCCTTCGCCCTCAGTTATCTCAAGGGCTGCGATATTGATTTCGTGGAACAGGGCCTGAATGCCTCGTTCGTGTTCAACAACGTTTTCCAGGCGGTCGGTGGCAGCGGTGGTTGTAGTGCCTGTGGTGCTGCCGGTGGTGGGTGTGCCTGATTGCCAGGTTGTGACTCACAAGCCTTTCCCGGCGGGCAAACGCCGCGCGTCTTAATCATTGCCCCGCACAGTAGTTATCGTACCGCGGCCTATATCCAGGCCGCACAACAACTCAGTATTGATGTCCTGATCGCCTCTGAAGGCGAGCATTCCATCGTCAGTGATTTTGCGCGCGGCTTGCATATCCAGTTTGCCGATCAGGAAGCGGCCTTTCGGACCATCATCAAGGAGGGCAACCACCGGCCGTTTGCCGGCGTCATCGGTACCGATGACAGTTGCCTGGAACTGGCAGCACGGGTCGCACGTTATTTTGGTCTGCCGCATAACCCACCCTCGGCGGTGCGGCTTGCCGGCCGCAAGGACCTGGCACGCACCTGTCTGCAACAGGCCGGCGTGGCAGCACCGCTTTTCAGGCAAGTAAACCTGGACCAGGATTTACAGGCACAAACAAGCGGGCTGGCGTTTCCGGTGGTGGTAAAACCGCTTGCCCTGTCCGGTAGCCGTGGCGTGATTCGCGCCAACAACCCGCAGGAATTACAGCAGGCCTGCCAGCGGGTGAAAAAACTGCTGGCCGCGGAAACCCAGCTGCAAGCCTCGCTGCGGGAACAACTGCTGGTTGAGCAATATATTCCCGGCCAGGAAGTGGCGCTGGAGGGGATGTTGCACCAGGGGCAACTGCAGGTGTTAACCGTGTTTGATAAACCGGATCCACTGGAAGGGCCATTCTTCGAAGAAACGTATTACATCAGTCCCTCGCGTCACCCGGCAGCGGTACGGCAACAGTTACAGCAAACCGTGCAACAGGCCTGCGAGGCATATGGCCTGGTGGCGGGGCCGGTGCACGCCGAGTGTCGAATCAACGCACAGGGGGTGTGGGTGCTGGAAGTGGCGGCACGCACCATCGGTGGGCTCTGCGCGCGCCTGTTGACCTACGGCACCGGGCATAGCCTGGAAGCCCTGGTGCTGGCGCAAGCCATGGGCAGGCCCCTGGCATTAAGCCCGCACCGCCCGGCCAGCGGGGTGTTGATGATACCCATTGCCCAGGCGGGTATCTTCAAGCGCGTCGAGGGCCTGCTGGACGCACAACGCGTACCGGGTATCCTGGATATCGATATTCAGATCCGGGAAGGCTATGAACTGGTCCCCCTGCCGGAAGGCGCCAGTTATCTGGGCTTTGTTTTTGCCCAGGCCGAGAGCCCGGAGCAGGTGGAAGCGGCCTTGCGCGAAGCGCATCGCCATTTGAAAATCATTGTCACGCCGTCGTTCAATGTCAACGTGGCCTAGGAAAAGCAAACCCATGACCGAGCAACACACTCATCAAACTGCATCGACGCAACACTACCAGCTGCATGAAACCCGCCTGCAGGAGAAACTGGACGATGGCACCACGCGCTGTAACCTGTGTTTATGGCGTTGTCGCCTGGGCCACGGGCAACGCGGCTTCTGCCAGGCGCATGTCAATCGGCATGGCACACTTTACAACCTCTCCTACGGCATCATCTCTGCCATCGATATCGGGCCCATCGAGGACAAACCGGTCAAGCACTTCCAGCCGGGCAGCCGGGTGATGTCGATTGGCAGTTATGGCTGTAACTTCCGTTGCCAGGGTTGTCACAACCTGGAAATTTCCTGGGGCGTATCGGCCCTGGATGAGCTGGCCAGGGGCGAGTCCACCTCGGCTTATGTGTCACCGGAAGAGATGGTGGCCAGCGCGTTACGTCACGGGGTACAGGGCATCGCCTTTACCTATTCGGAACCGGCGGTGTGGCTGGAATACGTGCTGGATGTGTCAAAGCTGGCCAGGCAAAAGGGCCTGTATACCGTGTACGTATCCAACAGTTTTGTCACCGACGAGGCGCTGGAGCTGATGGCGCCGTACATGGATGTGTTGTGTTCCGATATCAAGAGCCTGGACGACGCGTTTTATCACGAGATTTGTCCCAAGGCCGATGTCGGGCAGGTGTTAGCCTCGATCCGCAAAGCCCACCAGCTGGGTATTCACGTGGAAACCCGCACCAACATCATTCCCGGCAAGAATGACGATAGCGCGATGATGAAAAACATCGCACAGTGGATTAAAGACAACCTGGGTGAAGACAGTCCCTGGCACATTACCAAGTTCTTCCCGGCCTTCCAGTTGGCACATTTGCCCGCTACGCCCAGCGAGGCTTTGCATGAAGCCTACAACGCCGCCAGGGCCGCGGGACTGAACAATGTCTACATGTATGATGACAAGGGTTGCGACTGCGCCACCGAGAACCTGCCGGTGGCGAGTTACCTGAGTGGCAACCCGGATGACATTTACCAGGTGAAAAAATGCTCGGCCAGCTGTTGTGGCGATGAAGGTATTTTGCTTAAAAAATACGAGAAGTAGTGATAGGCTAAAACAACAATAACTACAGTTGGTTTTTTCGTGACTAATTCAATCCATCCCAGCGCGATCGTTTCGCCTGCTGCCACCCTGGGTGAAGGCAATACCATTGGCCCGTTTGTGCACATCCATGATGACGTGGTACTCGGCAACAACAACCAGTTAATGAGCGGTGCAGTACTCAAGCCGGGCGTGAGCATGGAGGATGACAACATCCTGCACGAGTACGTGGTGCTGGGTGGTGAACCCCAGGATCTGGGCTACGCGGGTCACAGCTCGTGGGTCAAAATCGGCTCCGCAAACGTGTTTCGTGAATACGTCACGGTGCACCGTTCGCACAAGCAAGATGGCACGACCGCGATCGGTAACCACAACTTCCTGATGGCCAATGCGCATATTGGCCATGACTGTATCCTGTATGACAATATTATTATTGCGCCCAGTACCGGCATTGGTGGCCATGTCAGCATTGATGACCGGGCGTTTATTTCCGGTGGCGTGATGGTGCACCAGTTCGTGCATATTGGCCGCTTTGCCATGATCGGCGGTAATAGCAAGATCACCCAGGACGTATTGCCTTTCATGACCACCGACGGAAACCCTGCCCAGGTGCATGGCTTGAACGTGGTCGGCTTGCGCCGTGGCGGTTTTAACAAGGCGATGTTAGGCAAACTGAAGCAGGCTTACCGCATCCTGTTCAATAATGAGCAGAGGCTGGATGCCCGGCTTGCCGAGTTGACGGCGATGTCGGACCCGCAGGTTAACCACCTGGTGGATTTCATTAGTGCGGCAAAACGGGGATTTCACCGCGCCAAATCCGAAAGCAGTTGATTTTAGACGCTTTTTGGCCATATTCGGCGCTTTATTTGCCATCTGCCAACGGGTACAATGCGCCCAGCTGAATTTACAAGGCGTTAACGAACGGAAAGAATCAGGCATCAACAATACGTCCCAGATCGATTCATAAGCCCGACACCCAACTATTTGAATTTGTTATTCCAAGAACGAGAACCCTATGTCGAAACAATCCAGTTTTACGCGAGAAGAATTATTGAAATGCGGCCATGGTGAATTATTTGGCCCGGGTAATGCCCAGTTGCCGTTACCGCCGATGCTGATGTTCGACCGCATCACCAAAATCACTGAAAAAGATGGTGCGCATGGTAAAGGCCAGATTATTGCTGAACTGGATATTCATCCTGATCTGTGGTTCTTTGAATGTCATTTTGAAGGTGACCCGGTAATGCCAGGTTGCCTGGGGCTGGATGCCATGTGGCAGCTGGTGGGATTTTACCTGGGTTGGCTGGGCGGCCCGGGCCATGGTCGTGCGCTGGGTTCCGGTGAGGTCAAGTTCTCTGGCCAGGTTACCCCCGATACCAAAAAGATCACCTATTATATAGATCTGAAGCGCGTCATCATGCGTAAACTGTTCATGGGAATTGCGGATGCGAGAATGGAGGCGGATGGTAGAGAAATCTACGTCGCCAAGGATTTACGTGTTGGCTTGTTTACATCAACAGAAGGTTTTTAATATTTATGGCATTACGACGAGTTGTAGTGACAGGCTTGGGGGTCGTCTCAAGCATCGGTAACAACAAGCAGGAAGTCAAGGACGCCCTGTATGAAGGCCGTTCCGGCATCGTGTTTTCAGAGGAATACGCGGAACTGGGTTTTCGCTCCCAGGTGATGGGTTCCCTGGATATCGATCTGGATAGTCTGATCGACCGTAAACTCAAACGTTTCATGGGTGACGGGGCGGCTTATAATTACGTGGCCATGCAGCAGGCGGTGGAAGAGTCGGGACTGGAAGAAAAAGATATTTCCAACCCGCGTACCGGGCTGGTGATGGGGTCCGGCGGACCGTCTACCCAGAACATCGTACAGGCTGCCGACATCCTGCGTGAAAAGGGTATCAAGCGTGTCGGGCCGTACATGGTGACGCGTGGCATGTCGAGCACCAACTCCGCCTGCCTGGCGACCCCGTTCAAGATCAAGGGCGTCAACTATTCGATCAGTTCCGCCTGTTCCACCAGTGCCCATTGCATTGGTCACGGTGCCGAGCTCATCCAGATGGGCAAACAGGACATCGTGTTTGCCGGTGGTGGTGAAGAATTACACTGGACCCTGTCAGTGCTGTTTGACGGCATGGGTGCCATGTCGTCCAAGTACAACGACGCACCGGAGACGGCATCTCGCACCTATGATGCCAACCGTGACGGTTTCGTTATCTCCGGCGGTGGCGGTGTGCTGGTACTGGAAGAACTGGAACATGCCAGGGCGCGCGGCGCAAAAATCTACGCCGAGTTGACCGGTTACGGTGCGACCTCGGATGGTCATGACATGGTTGCGCCATCCGGTGAAGGTGCCATGCGTTGCATGCAACAGGCAATGGCCACGGTCGATGCCCCGGTCGATTACATCAATTCACACGGCACCAGTACCCCGGCCGGTGATATCCGTGAACTGGAAGCGATACGCGAAGTGTTTGGCGAGCAAGTGCCGCACATTTCCGCGACCAAGTCGTTAACCGGCCATGCGCTGGGCGCTGCCGGTGTCAACGAAGCGATTTACTCCATCCTGATGATGGAATCTGGTTTCATTTCCAAGTCAGCCAATATCGTGGATCTCGATGAAGGTGCCGAGGGTTTCCCGATCGTGCAGGAACGCCTGGACAAGGAATTAAACTGCGTGATGTCCAACAGCTTCGGCTTTGGTGGCACCAACGCGACCCTGGTGTTCCAGCGCTATAACGAGAGCTAATCAGCAAGAGGCGATTCACAAGGATGTGGCGTCGTAAAAATTTACTCCCCTGGTTTGCTTTTCCCGTTGCCGTGCTTTTTGGGTTTGCGGCATTCACGCTTCACGCGCAAACCCTTCCGCTACATAAAATAAAACTGCCCGACGGTTTCCGGATCGAACTATTCGCCGAGGGTATCGTCGGCGCGCGTTCCATGACTCGCGGCGCCAACGGCACGGTGTTTGTCGGGACGCGTAACGAAGGTAATGTCTACGCGCTCGTGGATAGTGACCAGGATCATAAAGTTGATAAGCAATACCTGGTTGCCGAAGGTTTGTTTATGCCCAACGGTGTGGCATTCAAAGATGGTGCTTTGTACGTGGCAGAAGTTAACCGGGTAATACGCTTCGATAACATTGAACAGCAGTTGACGAAACCGCCCAAACCGGTGGTGGTCAATGACGCGTTTCCCGATGAAACCCACCATGGCTGGCGTTACCTGCGTATTGGCCCGGATGACAAACTGTATGTGCCCATCGGCGCACCCTGTAACGTGTGTGATGACGCCGGTTTTGCTGAAATCACGCGCATGAACCTCGATGGCAGTAACCGGGAAACCTATGCCAGGGGGGTGAGAAACACGGTCGGTTTTGACTGGCATCCGCAAACCAGGGCGTTATGGTTTACCGATAATGGTCGTGACCTGATGGGCGATGATATCCCACCTGATGAACTGAACCATGCGCCACGCCAGGGTATGCATTTTGGGTTTCCATACTGTCATGGGAAATCGGTGATCGATCCGGAATACGGCAGTCGTGATGCCTGCCAGCAATATACGCCACCGGCCCGGGAACTGGGGCCACACGTCGCGGCTCTGGGTATGCGTTTTTATACGGGAAAGATGTTCCCGCCTGAATACCACCACCAGGTATTTATCGCTGAACATGGTTCGTGGAACCGCAGCAGGAAAATCGGCTACCGCATCTCGCTGGTGAAATTGAAAAATAACCAGGCGGTCAGTTACAGCACCTTTGCCGAGGGCTGGTTACAGGGGGAAAGGGCCTGGGGCAGGCCGGTTGATATCATGCCGCTGCCGGATGGTTCGTTACTGGTCTCCGATGACAAGGCCGATGCCATCTACCGGATTGATTACCGGTAAAACTAATAACGATAGGCATCCGGGTTGAGCCGCAGCGTATCGGCTATTGAATAGGTTTGCGTGTCAAAGACGACAATATCCTTGTTGTAACGTGAGCGCATTGCGAGATAGACAAACTTATCATCCCCCTGGTATTGGCGTATCTTGTTCGCTACCTGCTTGTCTATATTCGGCTTGTTGTTGAGCAAGTCCCCCGGTTTGAACGAGGCTTTATCCAGGGTTGTGAGGCTGTCCGGCGAAAAGGGACGGTAGTATTCAGCAAAGAAATACAGTGGCCGTTTCTTGATCAAGGCCTCTTTCCTGAGTGCGGCAAGTTCATTATCATCTTCGGGTAAAGCTGAATAAACCAGGTAAGGTTTTTGTTTGGCCAGCCGGGTAACAAAACCTCTGGATACGCCGCTGCTTTTGAATTGCTTATAGGTTAGCGGTTTGAAATAGCCTTCCGAAAACACCAGCGCGTAGGGTCGTTCCTTGTAGACAATCAATGTTCCCCAGCCAAGCGCCAGCACCTGCAATATCGTAATGATAAACATATCAAGCTTGAGGCCCGGTTTGCCGGGTTTGAACAGGATCAGTGTCAGTAATGGGCCAAGCACAAAGTCGACCGCGACGATCAGTCGTATCCCTTGCCAGCCCCCGTCGGATTGTAAAAGTGCATGGGGATACCAGCCAGGTACCACCAGGTAGCGTAAGCTCAGGAAAATGCCAAGGGTAACGGCCAGTCGTAATAAAAAAGCCTGCAGGCGGGATACTTTTATCATGCTTATTGTGATTAACCTTTAATACCAAGATATTCGAGTAGGGGCTTGAGCTGTTCCCTCAGGCCGTTTTTATATGGTTCCAGCTTGTCCTGTTGACCTTTGCTGAGCCAGGACAGCGCGGTAGCAATATCCAGTTTTTCCTCGGATTTTTCCGCTTCAATGTTGGAGTGGGCGACGACACGGTTACCGCCGGCGGTGATGGCTTGCTGCAGATAGATTTCGGTATTTTCAATTTGTTTTGTGATATCAGCATCGTCGTTGATTTCCGGCTCCAGTAGCCCAATGCTGATAGTGATCTTGATTTCCGCTTTCTTGCTTTTGAATTTAAGTCCGGCAATTTCGGCACAGATGCGTTCAGACAGGTTTATCGCTTCATCCATGCTGGTGGAACGTAATAGCATGGCAAACTTGGCGAGGCCGACACGGGCAAGCATGTCTTCTTTGCGTACCACCTTGTTAAAGCGAGAGCCGACTTCCTTGAGGATGGCATCGGCAAACGGTTTGCCACACTTGATGAATATCGAGTCAAAGTCATCGATGTCCATTCTTACCAGGATATACTGGCCGCCGTGGCGCTTGAAATAAGCCAGCATTTCGTTGGCGGCTTTACAGAAATAACGTTGCCCGCCCAGCCCGGTCATTTCATCAACGGTACTTTGCCGTTCCAGTTTGTTTTCAGCTTCATTCAGCTTGTTGCTGGTTTGTTTGAAGCTGACGTGCGTCTTGGCACGGGCCTGTAATTGTACCGAGTCAAAAGGCTTGGTAATAAAATCGGTCGCTCCTTTGGCCAGGGCATCCTGCTTGGTTTCCTCGTCATCTTCCTTGCCGGTGATAATGATTACGGGAATATCCTTGAGGCGGGCGTTGTCCGAAGTACGAATCCGTTCTAGTAAGCCAAAGCCATCCAGGTAGGGCATGGACAGGTCGGTAAACACCACCTGTATCGAGTCATCGTTGGTCAGCAGGGTCCAGGCATCTTCACCATGTTCCGCTTCGGTAACATCGTAGTCTTTACCCAGAACCTTGGACATGGCGCGGCGCATGACCCGCGAGTCATCGACGGCAAGAATGCGAGGTTTATTATTATCAGTCACTGTTTTGGTTATTATCCTTAATCTGTGCGTAACGGCATAAAGCCGGCAGTACCAGTAAGCATATATTCATGGAAAAAGCAGTGACTTTCAATACCTTAGCTATCACAATACAAAATAAATAGGGTGGCTTTTACCCATCAAGAGTGAAAATGCTAAACTGATCGCCATAATATAAGCGAATAGCTATATTGGATGAGTCTCAAGCACTACAAGGTATTTGTCATTCAGGATTTTTTTATGATCAACAAGCTTATGCTGGGCTTATTAATAGGCCTTCAGGTTTCCCTCGCCCCGGCCGATACCCTAAACAGGGACAAGCAACAGGCTGGGCACCCGGCAACGCCGGTGCAAAAGTTGTGGGAATTGTCAGAAAGTGACGACTGGGAAGTGCGTCAAACCCTGGGGCGGAATCGTAAGTCGCCACTTGAGTTGCTGGCCAAACTTGCCGAGGATGAGCATATCCAGGTGAGAATCGCAGTTGCCACCAACCTCAGCACCAGCGAAAAAATCTTCATGACGCTGGCCAAAGACAAGGAAGTACAGGTGCGTAGCGTGGTGGCCAGGTTTGAATATATTCCTGCAAGTATTCTCAGCATGCTGGCTGATGACAAGAACGTTGATATCAGGATAGAGGTGGCGCGCAACTTGAACAGCACCACGGCAACCTTGCAAAAATTGAGTAAGGACAGTCACCTGGAAGTGAGACAAATCGCCCAGCAACGGCTAGCACAACGATAATAAGAAACCACCACTTTAAGGAACAGCAGCACCATGGAAAGAACAGATACAACACAACAGAACCTGCTTAGTGCGGATGAACTTGTCAGCGGGGTAGTGCGTCTTGTTTCATTGCCGGAAGTCTGTATCCGTGTAAATGAAATGCTGGAAGATCCCAACGTGACAGCCAAGGCGATCGGCAAAGTAATGAGCCAGGACACTGGCCTCACCGCCAGGTTGCTGAAGATAGTAAACAGTTCTTTTTACGGCTTTACCTCGAAGATCGAAACCGTGTCGCGCGCGGTCACCGTGATTGGCCTGCGAGAATTACGTGGCCTGGTGCTGGCCGCCTCGGCGATTGAAACCTTTTCCAAGATTCCCACCGATATTCTGAACATGGTTCGTTTCTGGCGTCACAGTGTTTATTGTGGCGTAGTGGCACAATTGCTCGCCGAACGTTGTAACGTGCTGCACAGTGAACGCTTGTTTGTTGCCGGTCTTTTGCATGATATCGGTAAGCTGGTGATCTGTAACCGGTTACCGGCCCAGGCAAGACAGGCCATCGAGTTATCCGAGACTAGAAAAATTTTTGATTTTGAAGCCGAACAGGACGTGATGGGCTATGACCATAGCGAAATCGGCGGCAAGTTACTGCGTAGCTGGCAAATGCCGACGTCACTGTGCGATGCCGTCGAATTCCATCACGTCCCGCTGCAGGCGCAAGACTCGTTGATGGAAACCTGTATTGTACACATCGCCAATGCCATGACCGGTATGGCCGAGCAGGGACTTGATGCGGACATGGATATCCTGATTCAGCCGGTGCTGGACGAGGCATGGAAGGTCACCGGACTTGATGAATCGATTATTGAACCGACATTACTGCAGGCCGGGCCCTTGTTCACCGAGGCACTGGAATCCATCTTGCCACGCTCCTATCAGCCTTACTGAGCATCAAGCTACCAGCCTTTTGATTCAGGTTGACACGCATGTCACATGATATCGACAAGTTACTTTCTATCATGGCGCAACTGCGTGACCCGGACAATGGTTGCCCCTGGGATCGCCAGCAAACTTTTCACAGCCTGACACCCTACACCCTCGAAGAAGCCTATGAAATGGTAGAGACCATTGAGCGTGACAGCTTCGATGAACTGCCGGCTGAACTGGGGGACCTGTTATTTCAAATCGTGTTTTATGCCCAGCTGGGCAAGGAACAACAACGCTTTGATTTCAGCGATATCGTTAATGCCATTTGTGAAAAGCTGGTGCGGCGACATCCGCACGTATTCGCCGATGCCCAGGTGGCTGATGCCGAAGAGCAAAGCCGGTTATGGGAACAGCATAAGGCCGAGGAACGCCAGCAGCAGGCTGCGCAGCAAACGCCTCACTGGCTGGATGGTATCAGCCATGCTTTACCGGCCATGACCCGGGCCATGAAATTGCAAAAACGCGTTGCCCAGGC
>JASFOS010000047.1:0-14014 GCA_050116415.1 Thioalkalispiraceae bacterium | reverse complement strand
ATTATTGATGGTTGCGGAAATACGCTGCAATACATCTTGCCATTTTTCATCGGGCTGCTTGATAAAGACGGTAGTATTTTTATACCAGGGCATGTATTCGCTACCAAGCATGGTCCAGTTATAAGCATCAGGCAATAACAAATAGGTTTTCTTGCCTAATGCACCTGCCATTGAAGCAACAGAAGTACCTGCAGAAATCACCATGTCGAGAGCCGACGTTAAAGCAGCCGCTTCATCAAGGTCGTTCAATAAGTCGATCCCCATATCATGGACAGTAATACCTGCTTTATCCTTGAGTTCTTTAAGCTCCTGTTCACAGTTATCGTATTGCAAATTAATGAAGTCAAATTGATCGTCATGTAAAACATCAGCCCACTCGAGTAATGTTGAATAATGCTTACTTCTCGCCGTGGTACTGAGCATGCTCCTCCAGCAGATTCCCACTTTTGGCCTGTCACTTATTGCCGACAGCTTGGCATGCCAGTCGCTGACCCTGCCAGGATCTGCGACCAGGTAGCCTGTTTTGTCAGGAAACTTTGTAATTTCATTGCGTAGATACATACCAAGGTTGGCCGCCGGCGAATGGTAATCGAATGTTTGCTCGAATAGTTCGGCTGAATTTGGCAGGTTTCTTTTGACAAACTTGACACCCGGAAAGGAACGCGAAAAGAGTGACATCAATCTGGCGTCGCACTCTACCAGGCACTGTTTTGCTTGGTTGACTACATCATTAAACATACTGGCAAACATGATCTCATCACCGAGGCCCTGTTCGGCCCAGATAACAATCGACTTGTTAGCGAGATGCTCACCCTGCCAGAGTGGCTGGGGAAAGCGTTCGAAAATATTGCGCATTTTTACAGGTTTATAATGCCAGAAATACTCACGCCATGCTTCATCTATCTCACCTGCACAAAACTTCGCGAAACTCTTGTTAATGTGCGCCTCGATAAAGTCAGGCACAATTTTCAGCGCTTTATCAAAGTATGAAAATGCATCACTTAACATTAAACGGGTATTACATATCAGTCCAAGCGTATTATAGGCCGTCGCAAGCAATTTCCCGGTAGCACCTTTTTCTATGGCACGATTCGCGTAATCACATGCCTCATCCAGCTGGTCTGCATCTTTAAGGATAATCGCCATATTAACGTAGAGCGAAATATTAGCCGGATCGACTTGAAGTATCGTTCTATATGTCTTGACTGCCTCATCAAACTGGTTGGTGATGTGCAAGACATTTCCCAGGTTATTCAGCGAGCTGATGTGTTTGGGGTTGATACGCAGGGCTCTGCGATAACAGGAGATTGCTTCGTCATATTGTTCCGTTTTCTGATGGACCAGGCCCAGACCACCAATTGCATCAGGATAGTTGGACTTTAGTTTTAACGCTTTCTCAAGACTTTGTTTTGCCTCGGATAGCTTATTAAGGTTTGTTTGAGCAACACCCAGGTTATAATAATAGCTTGCTTCCCGCTTTTTATATTTCAAGGCTTCGCTAATATACTGCTCTGCCAGGTCGAAGCGACCAATCTGTAACGACAGAACTCCCATCGCATGCCAGGCAGATGCCATTTTTGGGTCGCCGTTGACAATTTGTATATAGAGTGAAGATGCACCCTGAATATCACCTTGCAGATGTAATGACTTGGCTTTTTCGAATAATTGTTTGTAACTCGTCATGATTAAATTACTTTATTTCTAGTGTTTGTGTTGAGAATACAAGCAATATATTAACTTAACTAAATCAAGTGTAAATTAGCTACATATTTTCTAATTTCTCTAATAAAAACCAGGTAATATCATCTTGAGGGAAGTTTGGGTCTCTATGGTAAACAAAACCATAATCAACCAGGGTCAGGGACGGAAATTTATCCAATAGTTCGCCTACAAAATCCCGTTTATAAAGACGTTCATCATGACCGCGATAGTTTATTGAAACAGGCGTGCGATTATAATATTCCGCAATACATATATATCTTTTACTGCTTGACACAAGTACGTCATAGACTTTTTGCAGTTCATGAGGATTAATATGAATCAATACTGTTTTAATCAGAACAAAATCCCATTTTTTATCACTTTTAAAATTCAGCAATGATTCGTTGTATACGTGATATCTTCCACGCTTTTGCAGTTTCTTTACTGCTGACTCGTTTATTTCGAGAGCCGATATTTCTGCTTCCGGCTTAAGCATGCCGATCGCTTCCAGGTTCAGACCTATATTCGCACCAAATTCTAATATTGAATTTACATTGCGCGTTTTTGAAAAAACCTTCGTGAACAGCGCACAATTCGATGCCACGAGATTATTGCCGACGTTTCGTTTAGAATACTCATCACCAAACTCACCAGCCCAGAATGACTCTTGTTCTGTTTTGAATTTATCTTTCATTACAATATAATATTCTCACCTAAAGTTCGTGTAACTGTTTCTGCTCAACATGGGCATTTAAAGCAGTTATTTCTGGGTGTTGTTGCACCAGCTTCAGCACCTCATGCCATGTCATGTCATTTCTTCCCTCGAAATAATCGTAGATTTTTTTTATTGCTATAAAATCATCCTCAGTATCCAGCGTCCAACGCAAATAACTGTAGTCATCTGCTTGCGAGACATGTGTAATAGTGAATTCATCTGGATGAAGGTAATAATAAGGTGTTACATGCACACGCTCATAGTCCTTATCTGCCTTACTTGCTACCTTCCTCAAGCTCTCCATAGTAAAAACTTCGCAATCAAGACCACGTGGGTATGTTCTTGGTTCGGCAAGGTTTGCATATTCAGCTTTCATCATCGCACGTTTTCGAATAACTGCATCAATAATCTCAGGATCAATCAAGGGGCAGTCTGAAGTTACTCTACAAACCACATCGGCAGAATATTTTTCGGCCGCCTCCAGATAGCGTGCAAGGACATCTGATTCACTTCCTCTATAATAATCAACACCAATCTCATGGCAGTGTTTCACCAAAACGTCATCCTGTTGCCTTGTTGTTGTAGCTACCACGACATCATCCACGAGGCCAGCACGGCGCACCCGGGAAACCACCTGGAATAAGACAGTATTGCCTGACAACTGCTTCATGACTTTTCCAGGCAGCCTCGATGAACCCATTCGTGCCTGAATTATGCAAATTGTTTTCTCTTTTTTAGACATTGTACTTACAAGTTAGCTAAGCTCAATCGATACATAATTCCGTCTCAATTTAAGCTTTATACTCATACTCATACTCATACTCAAGAAGAGCATAAAAAATTGAATCACACCACTTGCCATGTGTCCAATGTGTTTCCCTGTGCCTTCCATCTATTGAAAAACCCAGCAAATCAAGGAATTGTTGTTTTTTTTCATCAATGGAATAAATTTCTGCCCAGACACGGTGTAGATTTAATTCTTCGAAGCCATATTTTAGTAGCTGCTTGGCGGCATCAACTGCAAAACGATCATCAATATACAGGTCATCGTAGCCAATATATATTGAAAAATCCGCATTTCGGTTCACCCAGTCTATGTAACACAAGCCACAGGCACCGAGCAGTTCACCGTCATTAGCTGATATAATGGCAAACATACGCGTATTGTCTGATCCAACAACCAAGTTTTCATACCATTGTTTTTGTTGTTCAACTGAAAGCTCTCTATATTCACGAAAATACTGGCGAAACTCAGGTTTGTTGCGCCATGTTAATAGCTGCTCGAGATCATTTTCAGTTATGGCTCTTAATGCCGTGTATTGACCTTTAATCATCACGCAAGTCACTTTTTGAAATAATTTCACCTCTTACCATATCCCTATTCAGGCGCATACCAGCAATCTCATCTATTTGCGAAGGCTTTAGTGAACCAACTGGTGCTGGGCGCAATACTTCTATGTTTTCACGTTTTAGTATATTGCCAGCCTTAATATCACTTTTTATTCTCAAACAGCGGCGCTGTACAACAACTGTCTCCTTTTCATTTTCTTCAACCCGCTTAACACCGTCACCTAATGCATATTCCAGTTCACGTGTTCTATCAATCATATCCCGCCATGTTTCAGGGATCATTGAAAATGGATGATCAGGTCCTGTTCGATTATTATCGTCAGTAAAATGTTTTTCAATAATACGAGCACCCATCGCGACCGCTCCGAGTACAGTAGCATGACCAGGCGTGTGATCAGAAAGCCCCAGCATCATCCCTGGCCATTTATCGGCAAAGGTTTTTATCACGTTCAGGTTAATATACTTGAAGTTTTCCAGCTCACCCGTGTAATTGGTATTACACTGCATCAAACATATTTCCTGATTATGTTTCAGCACTGCATCAACAGCTTGTTCAACTTCATTCATCTCTGATGCACCTACGGCTATCAATACGGGTTTGTTCTGTTGAGCTATTTTCTCGATTTGTTCAAGCCATGTTACATCACCTGAACCCACTTTGAATGCGCCAACATGGTTTGCAAACATATCTACCGCCTCAAAATCATAAGGCGTTGTCATGAAGTCAATTCCTGCCTGTTTACACGTATCGATAAGTATATGATTCCAGTCACGACTACACTGGTATTGCTCGTAGATTTTATATACTGATTGTTTCCATTTTGACTGGTGAGATACTTGAGCCCCCAGGTCACGAAAACCTTTATCAGATACGATATCCTTGGCCAAAAAGTGTTGAAATTTGGCCGCATCAGCACCTGCTTCCTTGCATAACCAGATCAATTCTTTTGCTCGCTCAATATCACCATCATGGTTGGCTGCAATATCGGCAATGAAATATGTCTTTGCATCAGCCGCCACGCGATGATTGTTAATTGTAAAATTTTCTTTATACTTCATTTTTCAAAACTCGGGCCATTACTGGCTTATTTTCCTGCTCAATCAGGTTTGCTACAACCTCTTTCCTGCCTGGCAATTTGTAGCCCAGAAACTGCTCTGCTTTACTAACATCTAGTCCAGCTGATTCTGCGCGCTTTACCTGAAGATTTCCAATATGAGCTTGTTGTATTTCTGCTGAAGCATCGGGTAACGCATCTTTCAGTGTTACAAGAAATTGATACTTTGAACTCACCTCACTCGACGCAAGATTGATTATCCCTGCCGCCCCCAGTTCAACAAGTCGTACAAGTGCATTAGAAAAACTCAAAGTATCTATTGTCGATGTATAGTAATCGACGAAGCCTTGTATACTGGTATCATTTCTTAATGCAGCTAAGGCCCACTCAATAAATGTAGGCTTACTACCACCTCGAAAACCCGTGATATTTGTTCTTACAACAAGCACATCTTTGCGCTCTTTCAAACATTCTTCTGCTGCAGATTTCGATTCCGCATATACATTAACAATAGTTTTCAGTGCGCTCTCCGTATGCGCCAAATTCTTATCACCCGTAAAAAAATGATCTGTAGATATTTGCACAAATTTTACGCCATTAGCCTCACATTCTTCAGCGAGTCTACAAACTGCGCTAAAATTAACCTCAAATGCCACATCGGGATTACGTTCACAGTAATCAACATCAGCTATTCCTGCCGCATTAACTACCACATCAGGCTTTATAATTCTTAGAGCATGCCTTACTTGTTCTATTTTCGTAATATCAAGAGAAAATCCGCTATCCTCACGCGATGTTCCGGTTACCTCATACCCTGAATCGGAAAATGAAAGCATCAACGATTGCCCTAGCATTCCTGTCGCCCCAACAATCAATATCTTTTGCCTGTATTGTGGCATATTGCACCATTTTCACACTCTATATAGACTCATACCCTATAATGATTAACAGTGTTTTCTACTATTAGTTATTCTATATTATTAAACTCTTCTATTTCTTTCAGATTTAAAAACATGTCATTTTCACCAGAGTTGTATTCAAAACCAGACTCGACAGGCGTACCTTTTTCACCAAGAACATTCACCATGTAATCATTCTGTACATTGTGAAATTGTATGCTTGGTTTAATAACAAAATGATTTTCAAATTCGATAGTTAAATGCGAGTCGTCTTTTGGACACATGACCTCATGTAATTTTTCTCCTGGCCTGATACCTATTATCTCGGTATCCATATCAGGCGCCATTGATTTCGCTAAATCAGCTATGCGCACAGATGGTATTTTAGGCACAAATATCTCACCGCCTTGCATTCGTTCAAAACTTTTAAAAACGAATTCAATCCCTTGCTGCAATGAAATCCAGAATCGTGTCATGCGCGCATCGGTAATTGGAAGTTTATCAGCTTGTTCCTGGATTAACTTTCTAAACAGCGGCACAACAGAGCCTCTTGATCCGACTACATTACCGTATCTGACCACACTAAATTTAATGTCGCGCTCACCAACCAGGTTATTTGCTGCCACAAACAACTTGTCAGACGCCAGTTTAGTTGCACCATATAAATTGATAGGGTTGACTGCTTTGTCTGTTGATAAGGCAACGATCTTTTTCACACCATTATCAATAGATGCCTTAATGACATTCTCTGCCCCGTATATATTTGTTTTTATACATTCAATTGGATTGTATTCTGCGGCTGGGACCTGTTTCAAAGCGGCTGCATGAACCACATAATCAATATCTCTCATTGCATGCATCAATCGCTCGCCATCGCGAACATCTCCGATAAAATATCTCATAACGGGGGAGTTATAGAGTTGCTGCATCTCGAATTGCTTTAATTCATCCCTGGAAAAAACCACCACTCTCCTTGGCTTATAGTTTTCCAGTAATGTCTTTATGAACTGATGGCCAAATGACCCTGTCCCACCAGTTATGAGAATTGATTTATTATCAAACATTTACGTCAACCTGAACATTATTTAAATTATCAATATATTACAAAAATGCTTGTTTTAATACGTTTATATGCTTATCGTAGTTTTTCCATTTTTGTAGAGAGGATCGGTATATAGGCTGTCTAACCTGGTCGATACTCGCGGTAGAAACCGCACGTTTCGCGTTATAGAATGACAAGCATTTATCATCCCATTCAAGATTACAATATTCCAGCAATCTACGTGTTTCCTGTTCCTGGTTTTCAATAATATCCTCATAACTTATCTCATGGAAATTGACTGGCAAGACCTGCCGCCAGTGTTCCATAAGACTTTCGTACTGGCGATAGAAATGGATAATATCCTCCAGCTTATAAGACCAGGGATGATTACCAAGAAAATCAATACTATAGCAGGATAGTGCTGTATCAATCGGGTTGCGCTTAACATGTATAACGTGCGCGTTGGGAAACAGCAATGCAATCAGCCCCAGGAACCAGAAATTCGTTGGCATTTTGTCGGTAATGTAGTGTTCTTCTGCACCAAACTCCCTGATATATCGCAGATACAGTTCAGCGAGCATTTTCGCGTGTTTCTCATCCAGTTCCGGTATTACCGATGGGAAAACATTATCAATATTAAAAGCCTGTGGAGCAGTCAATGCCAGGGTTTTAATCTGGTCAAGTTCACCTGCACCGTAAACCGCGGGATGACTCGACAATATCGTCTCTACGAGGGTTGTGCCTGAGCGAGGCATGCCCACCACAAATATCGGTTTATCTGACAGGCTTCCAAATCCTTTGCGTTGTTCAAAGAATATTTCGCTAAACACGGATTTTATATCGGCAATTAATTTTTCATGCTCCTGCTTGTTATAGTTGCTTTTCTTCAACTCATTAGCCTTCTTGAAATATTCAAAGGCCTTGTCATAACCCTTTTTCTTTTCATGAAACTCACCCAGTAAAAAATAAAGATCTTTTTTCTGGGAATTTGTAAAATTTTCATCCGAATTATCCAGTAGTTTCTCGATTTCATAGACCACTTCATCAATATTTTCGTCTTTCATTTTGATAAGTGATGCAATTGCCGGTATAGATAACGGATCATTTTCCAGCACTTTATATAAATAAAGCTTGGCGTTTTCCTTGTCGCCGGTTTTCTGTAATAGAAGACCCAGTCGCAGGATTGCGGGTTGAAAATTATCATCAATTTGAAGTGCTGCCAGGTAGGCATTTTTAGCAAAGTCATAATGTGACTTTTTCATGAACAATTCAGCCAGGGTGAGATAATTCCTGGTCTCGCCAGGGTGCGAGGCAATAAGTTTATCGAGAATATCCAGAGCCCGATCGAGATCATTAATTTTTAACAGCACGACCGCCAGGTCTGACTGGGCGTCAACATTTTCCGGCTCTATTTCCAACGCGCGGCTGATATACTCGATGGCTTTCTGATTATCATTCAGGTGATAAAAACAAAAACCCAAACGATGGTTGAGCTCTACGCTATCTTTATTAACTGCTAATCCCTGGTGGTATATATCTTGAGATTTTTCGTAAAGCCCCATTTCCTGGTATGCCATACCAAGATCGGCAAACAGGGTTTCATCATTCCTGTTTATTTTTAATGCCTCCTCGATCAACTCGGCTGCCACGTCGGGCATACTATTCCGTAGCGCTATAACCCCAAGCATATGGATAGCTTTATAATTATCGGGTTCAATATTCAATACCCGCTTGAAGCATTCTTCCGCCTCCAGGTAATTGGCAAGATCAAGATGCTTAATGCCTTGTTCGAGTTCTGATTGCGATGCAGGGAACATTTTCTCAAACCTTGTGCCGTTATCCCTTTTCAAATGATTAGCTCATTTGAAAGGATTCCTTATTATAAATACTTCAATTTCCTACAAGAAATTGAACAATGACAGGCCTTGTACCCGTGTATAACTTTGCTGGGCAGCTTCCAGGGCAGTGAGTTGTATATTCATGCGGCTTATAGCTTCAGCATAATCAAGGTCACGCAAATCAGACAGCGCCACCTGGCTTTCGTAAATCTGGTTATCATTGATATTTTCCTGTCTATCAATGGTATTCAGTCTCGCACCTACCCGAGCCCGTGCTTCAACTATATTATTTAGCGCCAGGTCGATTTTTTCTATATCTGCAGTATCAGGCGTGTTACTGTTCATATTGTCCGCCAGGTCCTGGATCGTCTGAAATACACTTTGGTAATTTACTGGCGCTGTCTCACTATCGGGAATACGCCAGAAAACATCATAGCCGGAATCGCCGATATCGACATAACGACTATCGCCAATTTGTACCTGGCGTTGACCCTGGTCACCCTGATAACTGAAAACGCCCGGTGGTCCCTCTACAAATGGAATCTGTTTTGCCTGGAAGCCACCAAACAGAAAATTATCACTGGCATCACGGGTATTTGCCAGGGAGATCATTTCTTCCTTGAGTTCATAAATTTCATTGGCAATCCCGGCTCTTGAATCAGCCCCCAGTGAATCGTTTACACCACGCACAGCCAGTTCCCTGACACGTTGCAAAATATCGGAGGCGTTAGCCAACACCCCTTCCTCAATCGTCAGGCGATTCTTGGCAAAAGTGATATTCTTCTGGAACTGCTCATTGCGGGTCACAGTTTTATCGAGACTCAGGCTGGTTGCCGATGAAATCGGATCATCCGATGGTTTCAATACACGTTTACCCGACGCCAGTTGTTCCTGGGTGTGGCTTAACCTGGATTGCTGATCAAGTATCCCGTTAATGCCAATTTGATGTGAATAATAGGTGGAGAGTCTCATAATATCACCTGAATGATGCAATCAAGTCCTGAAATAACTGGTTGGCAATCGAAATCACCTGGGCAGAGGCCTGGTAGGCCTGCTGAAATTTAACCAGGTTAGCGGCTTCTTCATCGAGGTTAACCCCGGATATGGATTCACGGCTTTGCACTGCTTGTCGCAACAAGGCATCCTGGGCCTGGATATTGACATCAGCCTGATGAGCCTTGACCCCGACATCGCCAACAATCTCACCATAAGCTGATTGCAGGGAGGCGGTGCCATTATTCAACAGGCCATTACCCTGTAACGCTGCCAGAGCCAGGCCGTTACGATTGTCACCAACACCGGTGGTATTGGCTGAAACGGTAAATACGTCACCGGCAACCGGGCTTCCTTCAATCTGCACGGTCCAGCCGTTATAGCTGATATCTGCACCCGGCGTATAGGCAACACCGATAGCCGGAAGCCCTGCGCCAACACCGGTAACATCAAAAGTCCCAGGCCCGGTGAACGTGATGGTGACAGGTTGCTGGAGATCAGGATTCAGTGGCGGTTGTGTTGCCGTATCGACACTACCCGCCGATATTTTCCCGCTACCGGTATTGGCAAAATCTTCCTGACCAATAATCGGTGCTGCCATCGCAATTTGTTCCGGCAACGCGATATCCATATCAATATCATACGAAGCATCAAAGGTGGGACGAATCAGGAAGCTATCACCTGCTGCGACCGCCCCTGCTGTCAAGTTAATGGTAAAACCATCCGTGGTTGTTACATCAATGGGCAGCGCGCCAAATGTGCTTGAGCTGCCGTCACTGAGGCGTGTCAGGGTATAGTTGGCGCCGTCATAATCGAGTCGATAGTCACTAACCTTTAAAGCGCCAATATCCGTTATTGTTGCGGAAAGCGTACCTGTACCAGTGTTGGTAATATCCGCATAGACTTCCGGGCTGGTGGTGCTCAAGTCATTAAAGAACAAGCCACCCAGGTTACCATTCAAATCCTGGCCAAGCTGATGTTGCCGGTTAAAAGCGTCTGATACGCCAATGGCAATACGTCCTAGAGCATTTCTTGCCGGATCAAGTACCTGGTCAATAAAATCCACAACCCCGGCCAACACCCCACCTTTTAGCGTGTCAGTAATTACCGCGGTACCGCCGGTACCACTGAAGGTAATTTCATTACGTTCTGCCAAAAAGTTGTTCTTGGTGACCGCCAGTTCTGAAGCTTTGCTACCAACCACCAGTGGCTGTCCATTTCCAATAAAAACATTCAGTCGTCCATCTTCCTGCAGGGTTGTTGATACCGAGACTAATTCGGACAACTTAGTCAGGAGTAAGTCGCGTTTATCAAGTAAATCATTGGGCTCAGCACCACCCGCCGTACCGGTTGCCAGTAATATCTGGTCATTAATCGACGCAATCTGGTTGGCGTAACTATTTACCTGGTCGACAACAAAATAAACCTGTTGGTTAGCTGATTCATACAGGCTTTCCATACGCTGGTCGATGGACTCAAAACGGCTAACCAGCGCTTCACCATTACTGAGTAACACCTGGCGGGCTGTGGTGGAAGTAGGATCATCAGAAACTTCCTGTACCGCGTTGAAAAAATCTTCCAGCGCCGGGGTTAAACCGGCAGCGGGATCGGCCAACATGTTGTCAACCTGTGACGTTAAAGCATGAAACGTTTCAAGCTGGTTGAACACCGTGGTATAGGTTCTTACCTGTTCGTTGACGAACTGGTCATAGGTGCGCTCAATTGATGTGACATTGACACCGTTACCAAGAAAACCCGAGCCATAGGGTGTAGGAGTACGGGTGTCAAACAACACGCGTTGACGTGAATAGCCTTCAGTATTCACATTGGCAATGTTATGACTGGCAGTATTCAAGGCGCGTTGTGTCGCCAACAAGCCCGATGTACCGATACCTAATAAATCTGCCATTTTCTACTCCATATTAAATGCACTGACATGCATCTACCTACGATAGCGTCTCGTTTTGCGAAACCTTTATATCACCAGCCACTTCACCAAACGATGAGCGCTCCAGTATGTCTTTGATTTTATTGCTGTATTCCGGGTCAGTGGCATAACCTGCCTTGTGCAATTCCTCGATATAGGCCTGCGGGTCAGCCGCCTTCTGCAAAGCACTGTGATAGCGAGGGCTGCTTTTAATGAACTCGACATAATCACTGAAGCTGGCTTGTAATGACGGGTAGGCGCGAAAATCGGCCCGCTCCTTGCGTGCATAACCATCACGATACTCGAGCGTGTTGACCGTGATCGTGTCATCTTGCCAACGAGAATCGGCCTTGATGTTGAACAGGTTATAACTGCTACTGCCATCCCGGCGCTTCTGGATAGCCTTGCCCCACCCGGTTTCCAGGGCGGCCTGTGCGACCAGCACTTCAGGTTGAGTACCCAGTTCATCGGCCGCTTGTTTGGCCATATGCCAGGTACGCTTTATGAAGTCGACCGGCCCGGCGAACGGTTTGAAATCAGCAACATGGTTATTGTTTTCCAGGCTAAGCTTCGAGATTTCGCCCTCTTTATTTGTAGCTGCTTGCTGCGAGATATCGATTTGATGCTGTTGCGAGGGATTCATGCTTGCGTCTTTTTTGTCAGCGTTGAATGGCGAGCTTACCGAATACCCCTGGATATCTTTTGGCGCCTGCTGGGCAGTGCCATGGTGCTGACTTAACTGTTGGACCAGCATATCAGCCAGACCCAAACCACTGGTTTTTGACATGTGCAGAGACAACTGCTGGTCATGCATGCTCTGGTAAAACTGGCTTTGATTACTATCAAACAGTGGATCACCAAAACTGGCATCGCGCATGCTCTTGAGCATCATTTGCATGAAGATCGCTTCAAACTGTTCGGCAACCTTGCGTAACGAACCATCAGGATCGACTTTGGCCTGACTGCGAAGCTCGTTCAGGCCGGAAAAATCGGTATATATTGAGGCACTGTTCAATTCAGCATTCATGTTAAATCACTATCAAATCTGCCCTGAGTGCACCGGCTTCTTTCAAAGCTTCCAGGATAGCCACCAGGTCACCCGGTGCGGCGCCAACCTGGTTAACAGCGCGTACGATTTCATCCAGCGAGACGCCTGGCTCGAACAGGAACATGCGATCGGCTTGCTGTTCAATTTCGATATCACTTTCGGGTACCACTGCGGTTTGCCCTGTTGACAAGGGTGCTGGCTGGCTAACCCTGGCTGACTCGGTAATCGTCACCGTCAAGCTGCCATGCGCGACTGCAGCTGGCATGACACGTACATTCTGGCCAATAACCACCGTACCGGTCCGCGAGTTCACGATGATGCGTGCTGGCGCGGAATCCGGTGCAACTTCTAGACCTTCCAGTAAGGACACGAAGGAAACACGTTGTGACATGTCACGTGGCGCATTAACCCGGATAGATGATGCATCAATGGGTTTTGCTGTTCCCGGGCCGATCACGTTGTTGATTTCCTTGCTGACCCGGTGTGCCGTGGTGAAATCAGACTGATGTAAATTCAATACCAGTGAGTTGGTTTCTCCAAATGGCGTGTTAACACTACGTTCAATGGTGGCGCCATTGGGGATACGCCCTACGCTCGGTACATTAATCGTGATTTTTGAACCATCGGCACCTTCTGCACCCAGGCCGCTCACCACCAGGTTACCCTGTGCCAGGGCATAGACTTCACCGTCCACCCCTTTCAAGGGTGTCATCAACAAGCTGCCACCACGCAGGCTTTTAGCATTACCGATCGATGAGACCGTCACGTCGATACTCTGACCGGGTTTGGAAAAAGGCGGTAATGAGGCATGTACCATTACCGCAGCGATGTTCTTGGGCTGCAAGGTGGTGCCAGGTGGCAGGTTAACCCCGAACTTGCCCAGCATGTTCTTTAAACTCTGTACCGTGAACGGCGTCTGGCTGGTTTGATCACCGGTGCCATCCAGGCCAATCACCACACCATAACCCACCAGCTGGTTGCTCCTGACCCCGGCCACCGTGGCAATGTCCTTGATACGCTCAGCAAATACAGGCTGCGTTGCTATCAACAGTAACAGTGTCAGACTTAATGATTTGATCATTGTTTTCATACTTTATGCCTTGCTACTAGAATGGCCACCAGGAACTTGAGAAGAAACGCGATAACCAGCCCTGGCTATTCGCTTCGGCCAGTGCACCATTACCGCCATAGCTGATTTGTGCATTGGCTACCAGGGTGGATGGGATAGTGTTATCGGAACGCACATCGACCTGGCGCACGATACCGCTGATACGAATAAACTCGTCACCCTGGTTCAGATGCAGGAGTTTTTCACCACGTACTTTCATGTTGCCATTGGACATCACCTCGACCACGGTAACACCGATGCGGCCAGTCAGGCTGTTACTCTGGGTACTGCTTCCTTCACCGGCAAATTCACGTTCATTGGGGCCAATGTTCGCAGAG
>JASFOS010000046.1:0-15147 GCA_050116415.1 Thioalkalispiraceae bacterium | reverse complement strand
CACTGAAAATATTGATAACGGCTTGTGGTTGATTAATACGAAACTGGCTAATCGTCCTTGTTCAAGGCGTCTTCTTCGGCAATGGCTTTCTCAAGCTCATCTTCCATTTCTTCTTCACTCAGTTCCTTTGCCTCATCAACCCGGCGGCGCAGAATGCGCGAGAAGATCAGGCCCAGTTCAAACAATAACCACATGGGTACGGCAAGCAGTGTCTGCGAGATAATATCCGGGGGCGTCAGCAACATACCAATCACGAAAGCCCCAACGATAATATAGGGCCGCTTGGAGGCCAGGCTTTCTGCGGTTGTGATACCTGCCAGAATCAACAAGATCGTGGCAATCGGTACTTCAAAAGCGATACCGAAGGCAAAGAACAGTTTCAGGGCAAAGTCCAGGTACATGGCGATATCCGGCGCATGCGTGACCCCTTCCGGCGTAGTGGTCGCCATGAAGCCAAATACCAACGGGAACACCACGTAATAGGCAAACGCCATACCGATATAAAAAAGCGCAATACTGGAAAACAGCAATGGAAATGCCAGGCGTTTTTCGTGCCGGTAAAGCCCCGGCGCGATAAACGCCCAGAGCTGGTAAAGAATAAACGGCATGGCGATGAAGATAGAAGCGACCAGCGCCAGCTTGAACGGGGTTAAAAACGGTGAAATCACCCCGGTGGCAATCATCTGCTGACCGACCGGTAATTTAGTCAATAACGGTGCGGCCAGGAAATGATAAATATCGTTGGCAAAGGAAAACAGGCCGGCAAAAATAACCAGTACCACGATCACCACACGTAACAGGCGATCACGCAGTTCCAGCAAATGCGACATAAAGGGCTGCTCAACCTGCTGGTTGTATTGAGAGGCCTCGCTGTCCTGTTGTGATTGGTGTTCGCTATTATTTGTCATTATCTTTGGAGGCCGGTGTTTTGCTATCTACTGTGTCGGTGTCAGGTTCGGCCGCATCATAATGACCTGATTCATTGGAAGTAATCTCATCGTCCAGATCATCCTGTTCCGCTTGCTGGCGCTTTGCCTTCTGGTAAGCGGCTTTTTCATCGACATCATCGATAGCCTTGACCAGGTAATCCGCCTGCTCGTCTTCTTCCTCGATCGTGAAACGATCGGTATTCATGATCTGCTTGATCTCGTCCAGGCCCGCATCACGTTCCAGTGCCTTTTTCAGTTCTTCCTGCTGAATTTCCTTATCAATATCGGCCTTCACGTTCACAATGAAACGACGGATGCGTCCCACCCAGCGACCAGTGGTGCGCGCCACGTCGGGCAGCCGTTCAGGCCCGATAACAAGCAGCGCAACCACGCCAATGATTGCCAATTCCCAGAAGCCAATATCAAACATCGTTCAAATTACAGGTTATAAGGTCTAGTCCATACAGGCCGGATGACTAACATCACCATGCCTGGTATCCCTATTTACTATCAAGATTTGTTTTCTTCTTTCTTGGTCACTTCACCTTCGATGGTCTGACCTTCAGAACTCTCAATCTTGGCACTGTCTTCAGGTTTATCTTCTTCTTCCTTGACCGCAGAACGGAAACCTTTAACTGCCTGACCCAGGTCTGAACCAACATTACGCAGTCGCTTGGCGCCAAACAGCACCAGGACGATCACCAGAATAATTAATAACTGCCAGATACTAATACCCATAACGAGGACTCCACTTGAAAAAATATTGATGTTAACCAAAACCGGGCAGGTTACTGCCACCCAGTAAATGGATATGTAAATGAAATATAATCTGGCCGCCACCTTTGCCGGTATTGATAATAGTACGAAACCCTGTATCAAGACCTTGCTGCCTGGCAATACCAGATAACTTGCGCATCATGTACGCGATTAATGCATCGTGCTCTTCCGTCAATTCATCCAGGCTTTCAATATGTAGCCGCGGCACCGCCAGCAAATGCACTTCCGCTTTTGGATAAATATCCTTGAAGATCACCATTTTATCGTCTTCATAAACCACGTCAGCAGGCTGCTCACCTTCTACAATCTTGCAAAACAAGCAATCACTCATTGGTTTAATCCTTTTTCCTGTTTGCTTTTTCTTCAAGACCGGACATACCAAAACGACGAGCCAGCTCATTCAGTACGTCTTCATGGCCCAACCCCTGTTGCGATAACAACACCAGGGTATGGAACCAGAGATCGGCAGTTTCATAGATAAGCTGCTGTTTATCACCGTCCTTGGCGGCCATTACCGTTTCGGTGGCTTCTTCACCGATCTTTTTTAAAATACTGTCCAGCCCCTTGCTATAAAGTTTAGCAACATAGGAACTCTCCGGATCCGCGGACTTGCGCTCCTCGAGGACTTTTTCCAGTTGTTGCAATATTTCGTTCATGGCTTACTTCTTGTATATCTGATCCGGATCTTTAACCACAGCTTCCACTGCCACCCATTGATCATCCTGTAATTGTTTGAAAAAACAGTTGTGCCGCCCGGTATGACAGGCAATGCCCCCCAGTTGTTCCACTTCCAGCAGGATCACGTCATTATCGCAATCCAGGCGAACATCCTTTATCAGCTGCACGTGGCCGGACTCTTCGCCCTTGCGCCACAACTTGTTACGTGAACGCGACCAGTAAATAGCCCGCCCCTCTTTTACTGACAGGGCCAGCGACTCGCGGTTCATCCATGCCACCATCAGCACCTTGCCGGTACCGGTTTCCTGGGCAATCGCCGGCACCAGTCCCTTCTCGTCCCATTTTATTTGTTCCAGCCAATCTGAACTCATTTTAAGTACCCTATTCAACGCTGAGGTCGCCAGGGCGCGAAGGACGCCATTGATAGCTTCCACTTTGCGCACTCTGCGTCTCCGTGTGCTTAGCGTATATTACTAATCCCTATAAACGTACTTCGATGCCGGCCGCCGCCATGGCGCGCTTGGCTTCTTCTATGGTGTATTCACCAAAGTGGAAAATGCTTGCCGCCAGTACGGCATCGGCCTTGCCTTGCTGAATCCCCTCGACCAGGTGCTTGAGTTCACCGACCCCACCGGAGGCAATTACCGGTACCCTGACGGCCTCGGAAATGGCGCGTGTCAGTTCAAGATCAAAACCCTGCTTGGTGCCGTCACGGTCCATGCTGGTTAACAGGATTTCACCGGCGCCGTAGTCGACCATTTTCCTGGCCCATTCCACCGCATCGATCCCGGTCGGTTTGCGTCCACCATGGGTGAAAATTTCCCACCTGGCAGGTTCACCCTCCGCACTGACTTTCTTGGCATCAATCGCCACCACGATACATTGTGAGCCAAACTTTTCCGCCGCTTCCTTGACAAATTCAGGGTTGAACACCGCGGCGGTATTGATTCCCACCTTGTCCGCGCCCGCGTTCAACATGCGCCGGATATCTTCAACCGTACGGATACCACCACCCACGGTTAGCGGGATAAAGACCTGGCTGGCCACTTCCTCGACCACATGCACGATGGTATCGCGGTTGTCCGAACTGGCGGTAATGTCGAGGAAGGTAATTTCATCGGCACCCTGCTCATCGTAACGGCGCGCCACCTCCACCGGGTCACCGGCATCGCGGATATCGACAAACTGCACACCTTTGACAACGCGACCGTTATCAACATCCAGGCAGGGAATAATGCGTTTGGCCAGTCCCATTTATTTACCTGTCAACTCGTCGGCCAGTTTCTGTGCTTCAGCGAAATCCAGCGTGCCTTCATAAATGGCACGTCCGGTAATCGCACCCATGATACCTTCATCGGCGACTGCACATAACGCCCGGATATCATCCATGTTAGTGATGCCACCGGAAGCAATCACCGGAATAGTGATCGCCTGAGCCAGTTTCACGGTCGATTCGACATTGACGCCCTGCATCATACCGTCACGACTGATATCGGTATAAATGATGGAAGCCACGCCATCTTCTTCAAAATGTTGCGCCATGTCGATGACGTCGTGCTTGGATAACTTGGACCAGCCATCAATGGCGACCTTGCCATCCTTGGCATCCAGACCGACGATGATGTGGCCTGGAAATTCCAGGCAAAGATCTTTAACAAAGTGCGGCGCGTTTACCGCCTTGGTGCCAATAATTACGTATTCGACTCCCGCATTCAGGTAAGTCTGTACCGTATCCTCATCGCGAATACCGCCGCCGATCTGAACCGGTAAATCCGGGAACGCTTCACAGATATCGTGCACCACTTCCGCATTCATGGGCTTGCCTTCAAAGGCCCCGTTCAAATCTACGATATGCAGGCGACGTGCACCTGCTTCAACCCATTTGCCTGCCATGGCAACCGGGTCATCAGAAAAGACCGTTTCATCTTCCATTTTGCCCTGGCGTAAACGTACACACTTACCATCTTTTAAATCGATTGCCGGTATGATTAACATTGCCTTGATCTCTTTATTACTCTACTCGCTGGTTCTGGTTGTTCAATAAAATCTATACTTTCCAGTTGAGGAAATTTTCATACAGTTTCAAGCCGGCATGCTGGCTCTTTTCGGGATGAAACTGTACCGCGAAAATATTTTCTTTTGTTACTGCCGAAGTGAAAGTCAGCCCATATTCACTGGATGCTGCAATATAGTCTGGTCCGGCAGGCTCGACATAATAACTGTGCACAAAATAAAAACGCGCATCCTGCGGTATGCCCTGCCACATGGGGTGCTCTATCACCTGGTGCACCTGGTTCCAGCCCATGTGAGGAATTTTCAACTTCTCACCGCTGGCATCTTTTAAATCCTCACCGAAATAACGTACCTCACCGGGGAAGATATTCAGACCATCCACGCCGTTGTTTTCTTCACTGTGCGTCATCAGCGCCTGCATGCCGACACAAACACCCAGCAGTGGTTTGCCTGCCGCGATCACATCTTCCACGACCTGGTCCATTCCCAGGCGCTTTATTTCACCCATGCAGTCACGAATAGCGCCGACGCCGGGCAACACCAGGCGATCGGCGTTACGCAAGGTATCCGGATCACCGCTGACAATAATTTTCTCATCCTTGCGGACATGCTCGAGCGCCTTGGCAACCGAGTGAAGGTTACCCATGCCGTAATCTATAACTGCAACTGTACTCATGGAAATTAAAAGTGACTTAGGTGTAATTAAACAAATTCGAACAACACGGGGCAGTTTGTAATTACAAACTGCCCTTTGTTGAGGGCATTATCCCTACCATTCTCGGGTCTTCGGCAATCGCCATGCGTACTGCACGGCCAAACGCCTTGAAGACCGTCTCGGCAATGTGGTGTGCATTTTTACCACGGATATTATCGATATGTAAGGTCACCAGCGCATGGTTTACAAAACCCTGGAAAAATTCCAGGATCAAGTCCACATCGAATTCACCGATACGGGCACGGGGATAATCCACCCCGTATTCCAGTCCTGGACGCCCGGAGAAATCAATCACCACGCGAGACAGGGACTCGTCGAGTGGCACATAGGCGTGGCCGTAACGAGCAATGCCTTTCTTGTCCCCCAAGGCCCGGGCAAATGCCTGTCCCAGGGTGATGCCGATATCTTCCACGGTGTGGTGGTCATCAATATGGGTATCACCGCTGGCCTTGATAGAAATATCCACCAGGCCATGACGTGCAATTTGATCCATCATGTGGTCCAGGAAGGGAACCCCGGTTTCAAACTCGGATTTGCCGGTGCCATCCAGGTTCACGCTGACCTCGATCTGCGTTTCCAGTGTGTCGCGCTTAACCGTGGCGCTACGCTGTGTCATGTTACCACCCCAAAAAATGAAATTTCCGTGTTCAGCCACGCTGAAATGGCGACTTTTGAACAAATCTGCTTACTAATATATATAGGATACCGTTATCTCAACAGCGACGAAACAAATTTGTGTAAAAACAGACCCAAAAACAACCGCATAGCGCCTTTTATTGAACATTTTTGGCTCTATTTCCGGCAAAATTATGCTTTAATTAGCAAACAAGGGATATTAATCGTGACATGGCCTGTTGCAAATTATAACCTGCAAAATAACTCGGACAGGCTGGGAACCAAGATTTCATGAACAAAAACCGCGTCGTCAAGCTGGCCGACATCCGGGCCAACTGCCAAAACTGTAGTCTGCTGCAACTTTGCCTGCCCATAGGCCTGGCCGAGGGGGATCTCGAAAAACTCGACAGCATCATCCAGCGTCGCAAGCCGGTCCAAAAAGGCGATTACCTTTACCACATGGGTGACCCTTTCAAGGCGGTTTACGCGGTACGTTCGGGCTCCTTCAAGACATTTACCAATAATGCCGAAGGCGAGGAACAAATCATCAGCTTTTATTTACCCGGTGAGCTGATGGGCCTGGATGCGATTAGTGCCAACCAGCATATTTGCTCGGCCCGGGCCCTGGAAACCACCAGTGTCTGTGAAATCCCCTATGAACGGCTGGAAAGCCTGAGCCTGGAAATTCCCGGCCTGCAACATCACCTGTTAAGCATGATGAGCCAGGAAATTCAGCATGATCAGTGTAAATTGATGATGGTCGCCAAACTGCCGGCCGAGGGGCGCCTGGCTAACTTCATCATCAATCTCTCGGAACGCTTTAAATCAAGGGGCTATGCAGCCAATGATTTCAACCTCAGTATGTCGCGCAATGATATTGCCAACTTACTGGGCCTGGCGGTAGAGACTGTCAGCCGAATCCTCACCCACTTTCAGGAACAGGGTTTGCTCCGGGTTGAACGTAAACATATTGAAATCCTCGATCTGCAACAACTACGCCAGGTTTCATCACAGTGCCCGTCGGTTAACCAGAATGCCGGTGACAGTACCTCGCATACAGCCTAGTCTTTTGTTGCGGCCGCTGGCAATTATTCCTTGTCGGTTTTGATCCAGATCAACTCCCCTGCTGAGTTTTAGTGCCATTCTTTTGCTATTACTGCATTGGTATGCAGTAAACCGCTAACCGCAAAAGAAGGGTAAACCTATGCAAGCGCAAAATACTTACAACTATAAGGTGGTGCGCCAGTTTGCTGTGATGACAGTGATCTGGGGGATTGTCGGCATGTTGGTGGGGGTGATCATTGCTGCCCAACTGGTCTGGCCCGCACTGAATTTTGATATTCCCTGGCTAACCTACAGCCGCTTACGACCGCTGCACACCAATGCGGTGATCTTCGCCTTCGGGGGATCCGCACTGTTCGCCACCTCCTATTACGTGGTACAGCGAACCTGCCAGGTACGCCTGTTCTCAGACAAGTTGGCCGCGTTTACCTTCTGGGGCTGGACCCTGGTGATTCTGCTGGCGGCCGTGTCATTACCTCTAGGTATCACCACCTCTAAAGAATATGCGGAGCTGGAATGGCCGATTGACCTGCTTATCACGGTCGTCTGGGTGGCCTATGCCATCGTGTTTTTCGGCACAATTGTGAAACGTAACGTCAAGCATATTTACGTGGCCAACTGGTTTTTTGGGGCCTTCATTCTGACCATTGCCGTACTGCATATAGTTAATAGTGCAGCGCTACCCGTCACCCTGACCAAGTCGTACTCATTCTATCCTGGCGCCATTGATGCCATGGTGCAGTGGTGGTACGGGCATAACGCGGTCGGCTTCTTCCTCACCGCGGGCTTCCTGGGCATGATGTACTACTTTATCCCCAAGCAGGCGGAACGTCCGGTTTATTCTTATCGTCTTTCGGTGGTGCACTTCTGGGCGCTGATTTCCACCTACATGTGGGCCGGCCCTCACCACTTGCACTACACCGCCCTGCCTGACTGGGCCCAATCACTGGGGATGATTTTCTCACTGATCCTGCTGGCACCCAGCTGGGGAGGTATGATCAACGGCATCATGACCCTGTCCGGCGCCTGGCATAAGCTGCGTACCGACCCTATCCTCAAGTTCCTTATCGTATCGTTGTCGTTCTACGGCATGAGTACTTTTGAAGGTCCGATGATGTCCATCAAGACGGTCAACGCCCTGTCGCACTACACGGACTGGACTATCGGCCACGTACATTCAGGGGCGCTGGGCTGGGTAGGCCTGGTAACAATTGGGTCCATCTACTTCCTGATCCCCAAACTGTTTGATCGCGAGCAGATGTATTCGGTGAAACTGATTGATACTCACTTCTGGATTGCCACTATCGGTATCGTACTGTACATCGCCTCCATGTGGATTGCCGGTGTTATGCAGGGCCTGATGTGGCGTGCAGTTAATGATGACGGCACCCTGACTTACAGCTTCGTCGAAAGCCTGGAGCGCATGTATCCCTATTACACGGTTCGTTTCCTGGGTGGCCTGCTGTTCCTGGTAGGTATGTTCATCATGGCCTACAACGTATTCAAGACCATCGCTGGGGCTAAATCGGCTAACGAACCTGCAGCCCAGACGGCATAAAGGAGGATATAACAATGAGTCATGAAGTCGTCGAAAAAAATATTGGCCTGATGATGATCTTCATCATCATCGTGATTAGCTTTGGTGGTCTTGTCGAAATTGTTCCGCTGTTCTTTGTCAAGGACACCACCGAGCCGGTACAAGGGGTTGAACCCTATACGGCGTTACGCCTAGAGGGGCGTGACATCTATGTGCGTGAAGGCTGCTACGTCTGCCACTCACAGATGATTCGTCCCTTCCGTGCGGAAACCGAGCGTTATGGCCACTACTCGGTTGCCGGTGAATTCGTTTATGACCACCCGTTCCAGTGGGGCTCCAAGCGTACCGGTCCGGACCTGGCGCGCGTCGGGGGCCGTTACAGTGATGACTGGCACCGGCTTCACCTGATCAATCCGCGTGACGTGGTGCCCGAGTCCAATATGCCAGGATTCCCCTGGCTGGAGAAAAACAAGCTGGATGGCAAGGACACTGCTGCCAAGATGCAAGCGCTTAATACCCTGGTCTCCGCAACCTGTAACGGCTGCAAGACATATTCTGATGAAGAGATCGCCAAAGCGGGTGATGAAGTGAAAGGCAAAACCGAAATGGATGCGCTGATTGCTTACCTGCAAGGTCTCGGCACTGCAATCAAATCACGGAGGTAAGCAGCATGGACATAAACGATCTTCGTAGCTGGCACACCGTCGTGATGTTCGCGGTGTTTATCGGCATCGTCATATGGGCCTGGAGCGGTAAAAACAAACGCCGTTTCAATGAAGCGGCTAACCTGCCGCTTAACGAGCCCGAGCACCCGGCTAATGATAAGAATAAAGGAGGCCATCATGAGTAGTTTCTGGAGCTGGTGGGTAATTATAATCACCGTTGGAAATATCGTGGCCTGTTACTGGCTGATTCAATGGGCAACCAAGCCGCGTACAGGCGAAGCCGCATCAGGCGATGTAACCGGGCATAAGTGGGACGACAACCTGGAAGAGTACAACAACCCGTTACCACGCTGGTGGCTGTGGTTGTTTTACATCACTATCGTGTTTGCCTTTGCCTACCTGGCCTTGTATCCCGGCCTGGGCAACTACGCCGGTAGCCTGGGATGGACCTCGACAGGTCAATACCAGGATGAAATGAAAAAAGCCGAAGCTGAGTACGGGCCGGTGTTTGCCGCGTTTGCCAAGCAAAGCGTTGACGAGCTGGCAAAAGATGCCGATGCCGTAAAAGTCGGCCAGCGCCTGTTCCTGAACTACTGTGCCACCTGCCATGGTTCTGATGCAGGCGGCACACGCGGCTTCCCCAACCTGACCGATAACGACTGGTTATGGGGTGGGTCGGCAGAGGCGATCAAGACCAGCATTATGAACGGTCGTACCGGCAGCATGCCTCCCTGGCAAGCGGCCCTGGGCGATCAGGGGGTAGATGAAGTCGCCCACTACGTCGTCAGCCTGGGTGGTCGAGATCATGATGCGACCAAAGCCAGTACCGGCAAGGCCAAGTTCGAGATGATGTGCGTGGCCTGTCACGGTGCAGATGGTAAGGGCAACCAGGCCCTGGGCGCACCTGACCTGACGGATAACACCTGGTTATACGGTGGCTCCCTGGGCGTTATCAAGCAAACCATTAGCAACGGCCGCACCGGAATTATGCCGGCGCACGGTGACTTCCTTGGCGAAGACAAGGTACACGTGTTAGCCGCGTACATTCGCAGCCTGTCTGCAACCAGGTAATTGTTGTGACCCTGACAGCAGGCGTTCACCGCCTGCTGTCTTTCCTCAAACTGTTAAGGAATCAGCAATATGCTCTTTACGGGATTTACAATTTGGTACCTGGACAGGCATCCTCGCTCTTTTCGTCATGGTATTTATGAAGCGCTTCGCTTGTTTAGCTTGCCCATGTATTTTTTTTAAAATCGCAAGAAGAGTGACAAGCCATCCCTTTAGAATTATTTTAAGAAAACACGGTGAACCCCCTTTCCATGGGGTG
Source organism: Thioalkalispiraceae bacterium (assembly GCA_050116415.1). Taxonomy (GTDB): domain Bacteria; phylum Pseudomonadota; class Gammaproteobacteria; order UBA6429; family Thiohalophilaceae; genus JARRJY01. The sequence continues at coordinate 4,829 of JASFOS010000046.1, read as the reverse complement.
TTGTTTTTCATCGCTAACCAGCAAAGAGAAGTGCCGCATGAGCAACGAGCCATCTACTAAATTAGAAGCCGGACAAGAACCCGAAGAGTTTTATGCCAAACACCAGAAAGTCTATCCGCGCAAGGTTACCGGCCTGTTTGCCAGCCTGCGGGTTACCGGTGTCCTGGTTCTGCTGGGCATCTATTACTTTGTGCCATGGATGAGGTGGGATGGACACCAGGCGGTACTGTTTGATTTACCGGCACGTAAATTCTACATTTTTGGCCTGACCTTCTGGCCACAGGACTTTTTCTACCTGGCCGCGTTGCTCATTATTGCCGCGCTGTCATTATTCTTCTTCACCGCGCTGGCAGGCCGCCTGTGGTGTGGTTACGCCTGCCCGCAAACCGTGTGGACGGAAGCGTTTCTCTGGATAGAACGAAAAATCGAGGGTGACCGCAACAAGCAAATGAAACTGGCCAATGAACCCTGGAGTTTGCGCAAGTTAAGGATTCGTGGCACCAAGCACTTTATCTGGGTCACCTTTTCCCTGTGGACCGGCTTTACCTTTGTGGGTTATTTCACGCCAATTACCGGACTCTGGCATAGCATTCAGAGCTTAAGCCTGGGCCCCTGGGAAACCTTCTGGATTATTTTTTACAGTTTCGCCACCTACGGTAACGCTGGCTGGATGCGTGAGCAGGTGTGCATCTACATGTGCCCCTATGCGCGCTTCCAGAGCGCGATGTTTGATAAAGATACCCTGATCATTTCCTATGATAATAAACGCGGTGAGCCGCGTGGCTCGCGCAAAAGGAACGTGGACCCCAAGGAAATAGGATTGGGGGACTGTATCGACTGTACGCTCTGCGTCCAGGTTTGTCCGACCGGAATCGACATCCGTAATGGCCTGCAATATCAATGTATCGGCTGTGCAGCCTGTATTGATGTCTGCAATGACGTTATGGATAAAATGGGCTATGAAAAAGGCCTTGTTAGATACACCACCCAACACGCCATTGATAACGAAGAAACCCATGTCCTTCGTCCTCGCATGATTGTTTACGGATTATTGTTGATCGGCATTACCGCCGCACTCTTCTACCACATGGTTACCCGCATGCCACTGGAGCTGGATATCATCCGCGACCGAAATGCCCTTTATAGTGAAACCACGGAAGGACTGGTTGAAAATATCTATACCCTGAAACTCATCAATATGGATAATGAGGCACACACCTATCAACTCAGCGTGAAAGGACTCAAAGACCTGATACTGGTCAATCGCATGGGTAATGTCACCGTAAACAGCGGTGAAGTTGTTGAACTACCGGTACGTATCCAGGTTGACCCTGTTAACCTGCAAGAAGCAGGCAATGATATCGAGTTCCAGCTTCAGGCCCTGGATGATCCTGAACTACAGGTTATTGAAACCGGACGCTTTATTGGTCCGGTGCTAAAGTAGCAAATGGGTTTTCATGCAACTACATCAACCGCACATTTCAATAAAGGTAAGGTTATGAATACACAAACCATTCAGCCCTGGTATCGACAATTCTGGCCATGGTTTTTAATCGCTTTCCCTGCCACGGCCGTGATCGCAGGAATTGCTACCATCATCATCGCGGTTAAAACCGATGATGGACTGGTTGAGGATGATTATTACAAGGCGGGGCTGGCAATTAACCGCACCCTGCAACGACGCCAGGTGGCTTCTCAACTGGGGTTGAAAGCTAATGCCCACTGGGAACAGCCGACCGGGATTTTGACATTAAGCCTGGACGGAAAGTTAACCGCCATGCCGGCACGCCTGGACATGACGCTACTTCACCCTACCCGTGCGCACCTGGATAAAAAAATAAAACTGTACGCGGTACCTGATAAATCCAGCTATACCGGCCGCATGGAATTGATAGAATCAGGCAACTGGCATGTCATCCTCGAACCGGAAAATAACAACTGGCGTTTAAGTGGTCGAATTAATCAGGCACAACAAGCCAGCTGGTCGTTACAGCCAGAATAATCACAACTAAACCGGCCACAAAAAAGCTGTACTACTATAAATCCAGGGGGAAACAAACGATGACACCATCTAACGAGATACCCAAAATCCAGAGAATCATATCGGTGTTCTGGCCATCTTTTCTTACTGCCGGCGTGGCCACGATTTTATTTTTTACCGCTTTCGATCCACAGCTTTTAATGGATGTCAGTGGTTATGGCCATATCAGTCGGCTGGCCGGATACACCATTGGCTTCTTCTTGTTCTGGATACTGACCGCATCCACCTGTGCCTTGACATGCTATTTTCAACGCCCCTGTCACACCCCGAACAACAACCATTCGTAACCTGTTGACGATCTGATAGTGCTACCATGATGTGACGGCCTGCGATATGGTATTGAAGTTATGAAAGCCATATTCAGATTTTTTCTGGCAACCCTTGTCCTGTTCGGGTTAGCTTTTGCCCATGCCCAGCAAGAACCTGACCCTCTAAAGTTCATCGACCAGCCACTACAAGAAGAAATTGTATTACCTGACTGGTTCAAGGTCAGTTTTCTGGATTTGAAAGAAGACCTGGAAGAGGCGCTACAGGACAACAAACAGGGACTGATTGTTTATTATGGTCAGAAACTCTGCCCCTATTGTAAAGCACACTTGCAAAACAACTGGGGAGAAAAAGATATCCTGGCTTATACGCTGGAAAACTTTGATGTCATCGCCATTAACGTCCGCGGCCAGAAACCGGTTGTCGATTTTGACGGCAGCGAATACACGGAAAAACTGTTTTCTGTTAAACAGCAAACCAACTTCACACCCTCCATCAGTTTTTATACCGGGGATGGCCTGGTGCTGAAACTCAGGGGTTACCGGCCCCCTTATCAGTTTCGCGCTGCACTTGAATATGTTGCTGATCAACATTACAAAACAGAGCCGTTTTCGAACTACATGGCGCGCGCTGAAAGTGCTTATAGCTACGGCAAGGAAACCCTCAACGACAACCCACAGTTCGAACGTGGCCCTTACATACTGGACCGTTCCCATGTTGCTGCCAAACAACCTTTGCTGGTCTCCTTCGAACGCCCCAGGTGTCATGCCTGTGATGTCTTGCATGCCGAGCCATTACAAAACCCGCAAATCAAGCAGCGCCTGGCAAAACTCTCGGTGTCCCAGATCGACATGACCTCGGATGCCCCGGTGTTGACCCCGGATGGTAACAAGATGACCGCCCGCCAATGGAGCCAATCACTGGGGCTCGACTATGCACCTACCCTGGTATTCTTTAATCAACAGGGCCAGGAAATCATACGCATTGGTTCAGTCGTCTGGTTTTACCGGTTACGCAATGTACTGGATTTCGTGACCAGCAAGGGGTATATCGAGCAGCCCAATTTCCAGCTGTGGCAGCAACAAAGCACGAGATAAGCGCGACAAGCTACAGCGGAAAAAGGATTTTTTCAGTCTTCAATCCCTGTCTGTTTACTTGAAGAAGCCCATCACCTTGTTGAGAAAACCCTCAGCCGGCTGCTTTTGTTGATTTTGCTGTTTAGGTTTATCTTCACGTGGTTTACGGTTTTGGCTTGTTTTCTTTTTGCCCGCGGTTTTCTTGCGTGGACGTTGTTGTTTTGGCTTGCCATCCCCGGAGCGTGGAGTCGAATGGCGCGGCTTGCCGCTGGACGATCGCTCCGAACGTGACTTGTGTGACTTTTTCTTGCCACGCGGCGGCCCTTTTTTGCGCTCTTCGAAAATCGGCGGCCTGGGCTCAACCAGCAGGCTGCTGTCCATCTGGACCATCGGGATCTTGTGCCCGATGTACTCTTCGATATCCGGCATGGAAAACACGTATTCATCACAGGCAAAGCTGATGGCCTCGCCTGAGGCCCCGGCGCGCCCGGTACGACCAATACGGTGCACGTAATCCTCAACATCCTGGGGCAAATCAAAATTAATCACGTGGCTGACTTCGGGAATATGCAGACCACGTGCGGCCACATCCGTTGCCACCAGGATATTCAACTTGCCCTCGGTAAATTCGTTCAACAGGCGCAAGCGTTTCGTCTGCGGTACATCGCCTGATAACAGCGCCGCTTCATAGCCATTCCCCTTCAGATAAGCGCCGACTTTTTCCGCGGTCCGCTTGGTATTGATGAAAATGACGGTGCGCTGCATGTCCTTGTTTTTTAACAGCCCCAGCAGCAAGGGGATCTTTTCTTCCTTGGCCGGATAGTAAACGCTTTCTTCAATCTGGCCGGAAGTGACCTGTTCCGGTTCAATTTCCACGCGCACCGGGTTATTCATGTGCTCGTAGGCCAGTTCAGAAACCCGGAAAGACAGGGTCGCGGAAAATAACAGGCTGAGGCGCTGTTCCGGTTTGGGCATACGCCGTAACAGGAAACGGATATCCTTGATGAAACCCAGGTCAAACATCCGGTCTGCTTCATCCAGCACCAGGCACTGGCAGGCATGCAAATCGAATACATGCTGCTTGAAGTAATCAATGATACGCCCCGGGGTACCGATCAGAATATCGACCCCTTCTTCCAGCTGGCGACGCTGTGATTCATAACCGGTGCCGCCATAGATCAGGCCAAGTTTAAAACCAGTATGTTTACCCAGTACTTCCGCGTCCTTGTGAATCTGGACCGCCAGTTCACGCGTGGGTGCCAGTATTAACGCGCGCGGCTGGTTGACCTTGCGCTTCTCAGACGCAGGATGACGTAGCAGGTAGCTATACACCGCGATCAGAAACGCGGCGGTTTTACCCGTCCCGGTTTGCGCCTGGCCGGCCACATCCTTGCCGCTTAAGGCAATTGGCAAGGTTTCTGCCTGGATCGGGGTACATAATGAAA
>JASFOS010000045.1:0-15276 GCA_050116415.1 Thioalkalispiraceae bacterium | reverse complement strand
GAACCTGGAGAACTACAACGAGAACCTGACGGCGGCATCAAGTCGAATCACAGACGCGGACTTCGCGGCGGAAACGGCCAACCTGACCCGCTTCCAGATCCTGCAACAAGCAGGTATCTCGATGCTGGCTCAGGCCAACGCAGCACCGCAGAACGTACTGGGTCTGTTGCAGTAAGCGTAACTATGGTGGGTCAGGGGCTTTCCCTGGCCTTACCATCATTATTTTTCTTTGGGGTATATATTCAGTAGGAGCGAGGAAACGGCTATGTCCTCTAACATACCAACAGATGTAACCACTCACGTTGCCCAGGCAACGAATGTTGTTACTTTCAACAAGCCTGTTGTTGCTAGCTCTGAAAAGACGAAGCCTGAGTTGTCTGCTTCTCCTGTTCAGCAAGCGAGTGAAGTAAAAGAGTCGCGGGAAGCACGTGATAAGAAAGAGCTTGATGAAGCAGTGAGTAATGTACGCGGTTTTGTACAAAGTATTCAGCGCGATCTGGATTTTGTTGTTGACGAGGAAACGGGTAAAGACGTCATCAAGGTGATTGATCAACAAACCAATGAAATTATTCGTCAATTTCCGGCTGAAGCCATTCTGAGTCTGGCAAAAAATCTGCAGAAGGTGGCAGGCTTATTGCTTAAGACAGAAGTATGATGATCGATTATCAGTTTACAGGTCAGGAGAAGTAAATGATTAGTTCCGCAGGCATAGGCTCAGGGCTGGACATCAACGGCATTATTGCGCAAATAATGCAGCTGGAACAAATCCCCCTTAAAAAGCTTGAGGCTAAACAGCAAAGTTTCGAAGACCAGATTAGCTCTTACGGCAAGATCAAAAGCGCCTTATCGAAATTCCAGGACGCCGCACAAGAGCTGAATAACACCAATAAATTCAATGCCTTCAGCGCGACATCAGCCGACGAGGCCATCTTTACGACCTCGGCCAGCAGTGGCGCACAGCCCGGCAGTTACCAGATCGAGGTACTAAACCTGGCGGTCGCCCATAAGCAGGCTTCCACTGCTTTTGCCGATTTTGATACCACGACCATTGGTACCGCCGGCGATACCGCCACATTCCAGGTGGGCACCGATCCGGCCAATTCCTTCACTGTGGATATCGGCGGTAAAACGCTGAGCGAAATCCGCACAGAAATCAACGAGGCGGCAGATAATGTCGGTGTGACGGCAACAATTGTCACCGAGGATACCGGTTCGCGCCTGATTCTGACCTCGGATGAAACCGGCACGGCCAATTCCATATCAACATCCTACAGCGGCGCAGATTTGTTAGGCCTGAGCGATGTGTCGGCCGCCGAGGATGCCGTCATCGAGGTGGATGGTTTTACCGCGACCCGTTCATCCAACGCCATTGCCGACGTAATTGGCGGCATCACCCTGAACCTGCAGGGTGAGAGTACCCCAGGTTCTACCACCCAGCTCTCTGTCGAACAGGACGTCGAAACATTGAAAGCCAATGTGCAAGCGTTTGTCGACACTTATAACGAGTTAAACGACATTGTGAAACTCGAACGGATAAAAAACCTGGAAGGAGACAACACGCTGCTGTCACTGGAAAACCAGCTGATGTCCACGTTTAATACGGCCGCGACAGGCTTAACCGGTGGTATCAGCTATCTCGCGGAAGTCGGTGTGACTTTCCAGAAAAGTGGTGATTTAAGTCTGGATGAAGCCGAGTTTGAATCGGCATTGGCAACCAATTCTGCCGGTGTGGCGCAATTGTTCGGTGATAGCAGCGAAGGTTTTGCCACCCGTCTCGATAGCCTGGTGCAGACCTTCCTGGATCCGGATGGTTTGCTGGACAGCAAGACCGACGGTTTAAATGCCAGTATCGATCGCGTCGAAAGACGCATCGATGACATGAGCTATCGATTACAAGTTATCGAGGAACGTATAAGAGCCCGTTTCACGGCGCTGGATACGTTTGTCGCGCAATCAAACTCGACAAGCAGTTACCTGGCACAGCAACTGGCGAATCTTCAGGGAACAACCGGAAAATCGTAACCTATGAGGTATCAATAAAATGAATATGAAAAGTGCAATGGCAGAGTATGGACGTGCAAATATTCAGGCAGAAGTGAATACTGCAAGTCCTCACCGTTTGATCCAGATGCTGATGCAGGGTGCATTGGACAAGATGGCTATTGCCAGGGGCGCACTTGAACGAAAAGACTTTGCCAAGAAGAGCGAAAATATCAGTATGGCTATTTCTATTATCCAGGGCCTGCAGTCGAGCCTGGACAAGGAGCAAGGTGAGGACATTGCCCAGAACCTGGATGATCTCTACCAGTACATGATCAAGACTTTGTTTGAGGCCAACGCGTCCAATGATATGAGCAAGCTCAATGAAGCCGCTAAACTGATGGCTGAAATCAAACAAGGCTGGGATGAACTTGGCGTCATGCTGGCCAAGCAGGCATCACAAAGCGAAAGATTATATGCCGGGGTGTGACCATCGTGTCTGAACTGGAACAAAACTGGCAACAAATTGTTGACTACAGCCTGGAGTTGATCGAACTGGCAAAACAGGGTGACTGGGACCAGGTGAGCCAGAAAGAATCACGGCGCACCTTGTTACTGAAAAGTTATCTTCAGCAAGCCAGGGGCCAGGTTCCTGTTGAAGAATTACAGCAGAAGATACAGCTAATCCTTTCCTATGAGCAACAGACCATGGCATTGGCCAATGAGGACAGAAAAGTCATCGCCGGTTACATGAAAAACCTCAACCAGGCAAAGCGTGCATCGAATGCTTACCTGGAAAACCAGTAACAGTCAGGGCAAAGAACAATAATAATAATAACAACAAGAGTAGCGATAATGAACACTAGCAGGGACATAATGGTTGCCGTTTCCTGCAGGCTGGCATAATCTTGATACATGGATACTTCGCAAGCCTCGACTGAACTCGGTCTTACGTTCAAGGCACAATTGCCTTTACGCTGGCGGGTCATTGAAGATATCGAAAATTATAATGCGCCTAACAATTCGCGCTTTCTAAATATTCTCCCGGTTCTGGAAGAGCCGGAATCACACTCCCAGGAACACAAAGCCCCTAACGCAGAGCTTGCCCGCCTGGAGACCAAGCTGGACCTTGTTCTCGAGATGCTCGGCGAGGTTTTTCAGCAACGCAAACCCTTACCCCGACAAATTCCTTTTCAGATCAGTGCCAGCGGTATGACCTGGCTGGATGAAGCGGAACCGCCGGAAAAGGACAGCTACATCGAGTTACAGGTGTACCTGTCGCCGCAACTGTTTGTACCGTTACACCTGTCTGCCCAGGTGAGCCTGGTTGAGGACATGGGAAACGTTTACCGCGTACAGGCAAAGTTTTTACCCATGGAAGAATCCTTACAGGAATGGCTGGAAAAATATATTTTTCGCCAGCATCGTCGCCGGGTGGCACAGCAGCATCAACGTCACGACTCATCCTGATTTGAAAACACTCGAAAAATTAGGTATTTACGACCGACAAAATTTTGACATTATCCCGCGAAACCTCTAGGCTTATACCCCATAACAACAAGTCAACTCAGCTAACTGTGCAACGCGGGGCCTCCATGACAAAAAACATCCTTTTAATTGGTTCAGATGACCAGGCAGGAAAGGAGTTGGAAATCGTCCTGGATTTCATTGCTTATGGACAATTAACCCGCGTATCAGAGACAGATTGGCAAGACCAGCTCAAACCAGATCGGATTGACCTGGTGATCGTTGAAGTCAGCGACGATCCCCAACAGGCGGAATCGATTATAGAGAGTGCCCGTAAGCTTTTACCAAAATCTGTTCCGATCCTGCTGTTCAAGGCCAGGCCCCAGTCAGACACCTATCAGAAGTTGTTCAAGCAACTGGCGGGCTATATCGAGTACCCTTTACGTCATCAGCAACTGCATTCGGCACTCAATCGCAGTGAACAGTTCCGGCTGGAGAAAGATGGTGAACACCGTGATTTCCTGTTTCGCAGCCTGGTGGGGGACAGCAAATCCATTTCCGAAGCGCGGCGCCTGATCGAGCAGGTCGCGGGTTCTGAAGCCAACGTGCTGATCCTGGGTGAATCCGGCACCGGCAAGGAAGTCGTGGCACGCAATATTCATTATTATTCGCCACGCCGCGATAAGCCGTTCGTACCGGTTAATTGTGGCGCGATCCCCCCTGATTTGCTGGAAAGTGAACTATTTGGCCATGAAAAAGGCGCATTTACCGGCGCCATCAGTGCGCGCCAGGGTCGTTTTGAAATGGCCCAGGGCGGGACACTGTTCCTCGATGAAATCGGAGATATGCCACTGCCCATGCAAGTAAAATTGTTACGGGTCCTGCAGGAACGCGTATTTGAACGGGTAGGGAGCAACAAGAGCATCGACGCGGATGTCCGCATCGTGGCTGCCACCCACCGCCAGCTTGAAGATGAAATCAACGAAGGCCGTTTTCGTGAGGATCTCTATTATCGTCTTAACGTGTTCCCCATCGAGGTACCGCCACTGCGAGAACGTAGTGAAGATATCCCGCTGTTAATCAACGAGTTGATCATGCGCATGGAACATGAAGGGCGTGGCTCGGTACGGATTACGCCCAGGGCCGTGGACGTGCTCAAGCAGCATCCCTGGTCGGGTAATGTGCGCGAGTTGTCCAACCTGATCGAACGTTTGCTGATTATGTTCCCCGGTGGCGTGGTGGATGTCAGGGATCTGCCGGCTAAATACCGCGAAGGAATTGATATTGATGAACTGGAAGAACCGGCCATGGAGGACATGCGGGCTACGGAAGTGGTCAACGTCGGCCAACTCTCCCAACGTTTGCCCAAGGAAGGCATCGATCTCAAGGAACACATGAGTAATCTGGAATCCTCGCTGATCCAGCAGGCGCTGGAAGAGGCCAATGGCGTGGTGGCGCATGCCGCCAAACGCCTCAACATGCGTCGTACCACCCTGGTAGAAAAAATGCGCAAACTCGGCCTGCAACGGGCTGAGAAAGTGTCGTAACTTTGACTCTGTAAAATATAGTCGTTCTAAGTTATTGATTTTTAAGTGTCGAAATTTAGGCACGCTTTTTGCTCCCTCAGCATTGAACCCTTTTTAAACCTGTTGATGGAGTGGTGGTTTTGGCACAAAACGAGCAATTATCGAACCCGGAAAGCCTGCAGCAAGCTTTTATGACCTTCAACCAGTTGTCGGATCAACTGGCCGAGTCCTACCAGTTACTGCAGGGCCAGGTCGCCGAGCTCAACGAGGAACTCCAGGCGACGCATTCCGCGCGCATGCAGGAACTTACCGAAAAAGAACGCCTGGCCCAGCGCCTGGAATCGTTACTCAATGCCTTGCCGGGCGGAATCGTGGTACTGGATGGCGAAGGCCGGGTACAGGAATGTAACCCGGCCGCGGTGACCCTGCTGGGTGAACCGTTGGAAGGGCAGCACTGGTTCGACGTGATTCAGCGGGCCTTTTCGCCGCGCGCCGATGATGGTCACGAGATTTCCCTGGTCACCGGGCGGCGAGTCAGTATCTCCACCTGTCCGCTGGGTACCGAGCCGGGCCAGATTCTATTGCTGACGGATGTTACCGAGATGCGCCAGTTGCAGGACCGGCTTAATCATCAACAGCGCCTCGCTTCGATGGGGGAAATGGCCGCCTCCCTGGCACATCAGATCCGTACTCCACTGGCATCGGCATTACTGTACGCGTCAAACCTGAAACGCCAGCAATTGAGCGATGATAAACGCATTCGCTTCAGTGAAAAAATCTTTGAACGGTTGGCCTACCTGGAGTCGCTGATCAATGACATGTTGTTGTTTGCGCGCGGTGAAAAGATTGACGAAGAACCCGTGCTGATCACAGAACTGTTAATTGATATCGAAGCGCAACTGGAAACCCGCTTATCGGGTTCATCCATCAAGCTGACGATAACCAACCACTGTCAACAGGCCTTGATTGCCGGTAACCCGAAAATGTTATGCAGTGCTATCCTCAACCTGGCGGATAATGCTATCCAGGCCATGCATGCGAACAAACAGGCACACGCACAGATCAGCATCGAGGCCAACTGTGATGCTGACAACGTGCTGATTGCCATCAAGGATAACGGCCCCGGTATCGCCGAGGAAAAACAGGAACAGATCTTCAACCCGTTTTTCACCACGCGCAACGAAGGTACCGGGCTGGGACTGGCCGTGGTAAAAGCCATTATTCATGCCCATAAGGGGCATATCAACCTGGACTCTCAACCTGGTGTAGGCTCGACCTTCATCATTCACTTGCCACAGTTGCATGACGTGGCGCTTGATTCACAACATTACGATTTAAAAACAGTAACGGGGTAAGAACATGTCTGCTACTAGCATTCTGGTTGTCGAAGATGATGCAACATTAAGTGACGCCTTGCAGGATACACTTGAACTGGCAGGCTATAACGTCATTACTGCTGAAAATGGCAAAGCCGCTTTATCCTGTCTGGACAAGCAGGAGATATCACTGATTGTCAGTGACATCAATATGCCGGTGATGGACGGCGAGGATCTCCTCAAGCAGGTTAAGGAACACTCACCTGAGACGCCCATCATGTTAATGACTGCCTACGGCACGATCGAACAGGCCGTGGAAACCATGAAAGAAGGTGCGATCGACTACCTGGTCAAACCGTTTGAAGCCGAAGTGTTGGTCAATATGGTGAGTCGCTATGTTAAGGCCGCACCGGCCAGCCAGGCGGACCTGGTGGCCGTGGATGATGCTTCGCAGGAACTGGTCAAGCTGGCTGATCGTGTTGCTGAAACAGATGCCACGGTCATGATCACCGGCGAAAGTGGTGCGGGTAAGGAAGTGCTGGCGCAGTATATCCATCAACACTCCGCACGCGCCGACAAACCTTTTGTCGCGATCAACTGCGCGGCGATCCCGGAAAACATGCTGGAAGCAACCCTGTTCGGTTATGAAAAGGGGGCCTATACCGGTGCCTATAAAGCCAGTCCGGGTAAGTTCGAGCAGGCCCAGGGGGGCACCATTCTGCTGGATGAAATTTCCGAGATGGACCAGGGCTTACAGGCCAAGTTATTACGCGTGTTACAGGAAAAAGAAGTGGAACGGCTGGGTGGTGATAAAACCATTCAACTGGATGTCAGGGTGCTGGCGACCTCGAACCGTGACATGAAACAGGCGGTTGCTGAAGGCCAGTTCCGTGAAGACCTTTACTACCGTCTTAATGTTTTCCCGCTGCATCTGAAATCCCTGTGCCAGCGCCCCAAGGACATTATCCCCATTGCCGAGAAGTTACTGGAAAAACATGCCCGGGCTGCTGGACGTGCGATCCCGGTGTTATCGGGCGATGCCAAGAGCCGGATTTTACTGCATGCATGGCCGGGTAACGTGCGCGAACTGGATAACGTGATGCAACGCGCGTTGATATTACAGAGCGGTAACGAGATCCAGGCAGAAGATCTGCATTTCGAAGTGAGCAAGCTGCCCGCCGGCCCGGCAATCGCCTCCAACGAAGTAACGCTGAAAACCGCCAGTGAGGTTGCCGAGTCGTCGTTAAACGACAATCTCAAGCAACGTGAATGGAACCTGATTTTAAACGCGATGCGTGAATTGAAAGGCAGTCGCAAGAAAACCGCGGCGCAACTGGGGATCAGCGAGCGCACCTTGCGTTACAAGCTGGCACAAATGCGCGATGCGGGTATTGCGATACCGGCATAATTGGCCTGAATTCTGCATAGCAAGTATTTAGTAACAAAATTTTGACGGAGCATGTGACATGGCGAATAACACCATTACCCCTGATACGATACTGGCGCAAATGCGTGCCATGGCGGCACAGGCGCAGGGTGCTACGCTCAATACCAATGAGACCGCGCAATCTGATTTTTCCAACCTGCTGAAGCAGTCAATTGACAAGGTGAATGAAACCCAGATGGAAGCGAAGAATCTGCAGGATGCCTTCCAGCTGGGTGATCCCAATGTGCAAATGTCAGAAGTCATGGTGGCCATGCAGAAATCCAGTGTTTCATTCCAGGCCATGATTCAGGTTCGTAACAAACTGGTACAAGCCTACCAGGATGTTATGAACATGCCGGTTTAATCTTGCAGGTGTGGTAAAAGATGGCAGAACTCGCAACAGTTGAACAAACCCCGTTACAAACCGTGATGTCACACCCGGTGTTTCACCTGGGTGGCCTGGTGGTAGGTATCGCGGCAAGCATTGCCCTCGGTATCTGGGTATTCATGTGGTCGCAAACTCCCGACTACAGTATTTTATATAAACAACTCGGTTTGCAGGATGCCTCGGAAATTGCCACGGTGCTGGATAATGCACAGATCGATTATCGCATTGATCCTGATAGTGGTTCAGTGCTCGTCGATACATCACGTTTGAACGACGCCAAACTTAAAGTGGCTGCCGCTAACCTGACACCAAGTAACGGAACCGGTTTCGAGTTGATGGATAAGGAGCAGGGCTTTGGTACCAGTTCCCTGGTTCAGACCGCGCGTTATCATCGCGCCCAGGAAGGTGAGTTAGCGAGAACTATTACCTCGATTGCATCTGTACAAAGCGCACGCGTACACCTGGCATTACCGAAAGAATCGGCCTTCCTGCGTGATCATCGCAAGGCCAGCGCCTCAGTGATGCTACAGTTACTCCCAGGCCGCACGCTTGAAAAACAACAAATCGCCGCAATTACCAACCTGGTGGCCGCCAGCGTACCCAACATGGAAGTATCGCAGGTAACCGTGGTAGACAGTAAAGGTCGCCTGCTGTCTTCCGGTGAAAATGGCCGTGAGCTGGCATTGAGTGCCAGCCAGTTTGAATACACACGCACCGTGGAACACAATTTCATTCAACGCATCGAGCGTATCCTGACACCGGTGGTAGGTGTTGATAATGTTCGGGCCCAGGTTGTGGCCGATATCGACTTCACGCGCACTGAATATACCAAGGAAAGTTACAATCCCGATTTACCAGCGGTACGCAGTGAACAGGAGTTTGAAGAACAGCTAGTGGGTAACGGTAATGAGGGCGCGGTACCAGGTGCAGTTGCCAATCAACCACCAGCTGATGCCACAGCGCCTGAACAGAATGCCAACCAGGCAAATGTAACCAATGAAACGCAGGTGGTTAATGGCAAAACACGCAAACGTTCAACGCGTAACTATGAGCTGGACAAAACCATCAGCCACACCCAGGGCGCAACCGGTAAAGTGCGACGCTTATCCATCGCGGTGGTACTGGATAACAAGCAAGTCGTGGATGACAATGGAAAGGTGACCAGTCAACCGTATAGTTCGGAAGAGCTGACCAGTTTAACTAACCTGGTGAAAGAAGCGGTTGGATTTAGCAGTTTACGTGGTGACACAGTTAACGTCATGAATGCTGAATTCAGGCCACCTGAGGTTGTTAAGCCATTACCAGAATTACCCATCTGGCAACAACCCTGGGTAATACCTACCCTTAAACAAGTGCTGGGTGGTTTAGTTGTATTGTTCATGGTGATGAAACTTATCAAGATCATTCAGCGCCTGGCAGCTCGCCCGCTGGTGACGCAAAAAGTCACCGGGGATGAACTGGCTGAAGACCAGGCCTCGCTAGGTGAAGGTGCCCAGCGTTTGCCGAAACCCCAGGTTAAATCCTACGAGGAAAACCTGGCGGCGGCCAAACAGCTGGCTGCGCAGGAGCCCAAACGTGTCGCCCAGGTCGTTAGAAGCTGGAGTGGCGCGGAAGAATAATTGATGACGTTTAAGCAAGGAATAACATCGTGGCAGTGATGTCGGGTGCGAACCCCAAGAAGAAAAAACTAACCGGACCGGAACGTTCAGCAATCCTGTTAATGACGCTGGGTGAACAGGAGGCTTCCGAGATCCTCAAGCACATGGGGCCCAAGGAAGTACAGAAAGTGGGTGAGGCCATGGCCAAGCTCGAGAATGTCAACAGGGAAGTGGTTGACCAGGTACTTGAGGAATTTATCAACCTGGTTGATGAACAAACTGAACTGGGCGTCGGTAATGAAGATTATTTACGCAAAGTGCTGGTTTCAGCACTGGGTGAAGATAAAGCCGGCAGTGTTATCGATCGTATCCTGATGGGCCATAATGCCAAGGGGCTGGAAACCCTGAAGTGGATGGAGCCGCGCGCCGTTGCTGACTTGATTCGCCTCGAGCACCCGCAAATCATAGCTATTACCCTCAGTTACCTGGAAGCGGATCAATCCGCTGAAGTACTGAGCGCGTTACCGGAAAACATGCGTGCCGACGTGTTGATGCGTATCGCCATGCTGGATGGTATTCAGCCGAGTGCACTCAATGAACTGGATGACATGCTGGAAAAACAGTTTTCCGGTAATACCGATGCCATCAAGTCATCGGGAGTCGGTGGTATTAAAACTGCCGCTAATATCATGAACTTCATGGAAACATCCGTAGAAGCCTCGTTAATGGATGAAGTCAAAACCCAGGATGAAGAACTGGGGCAGAATATCCAGGACCTGATGTTTGTATTTGATAACCTGGTGGATGTTGATGATCGAGGTATCCAGGCGCTGCTTCGTGAAGTCTCATCAGAAAACCTGGTGGTTGCCCTGAAGGGTGCTGAAGAGGATGTACAGGAAAAAATTCTCAAGAACATGTCGAAACGTGCCGCAGAAATGCTGCGTGATGATCTCGAGGTGAAAGGTCCGGTACGCGTCAGCGAGGTAGAAGAAGCGCAAAAAGAAATTCTTGCCATTGCACGTCGTATGGCAGAGTCCGGGGAAATCTCGTTAGGTGGTGGTGGGGATGAGTTCATCTAAACCTGACAAGGCGACACTGGAAGATGATGTAAAGCTCTGGAAACTCCCGGATATCATGGACGAGGAGAAGAAGCGCCGACAGCAACTCGCCACCGCATCAGAACTCGAGGATATCCAGAAACAGGCCTATGAAGAGGCGCATCAAAAAGGCTACCAGGATGGCATGCAGCGTAGTGAACAGGAGATAAACCTGCTCCGCGAAAAAGCCCGGCAACTTGATGTGCTCATGGGGGCCTTGTCCGAACCTTTTGCTGAGCTGGATGATAGCGTGGTCGAGCAAATCAGCGACCTGGCCATTGCCGTTGCCAGGCAGTTAATCCGGCGTGAATTACATACCGATCCCGGCCAGGTGATCGCCGTGGTACGTGAAGCCATGGCTGAACTGCCCGTTGGCTCGCGTAACGTGGAAATTCATCTTCATCCTGAAGATGCCAGCCTGGTCAGCGAGGCCTTATCGCTGTCAGAATCTGAACAACAAGCCACCGAGCGGCTCTGGCGCATTGTCGAAGATCCTGCCCAGACTCGTGGCGGCTGTCGTATTAGCTCTGAGAATTCAACCATTGATGCCAGTGTCGAAACCCGTCTCAACCGGGTCATTGCACAGATGCTGGGTGGGGAAAGGGAAACTGATGAACAACCCGCTACCTGAAACTCGTCGTAGTGCACTCTGGCAGCAACGGTTGCAACAGCAGCAATCACGGCTTGATGATGTGCAATCGATTGTTGTGGAAGGTCGTTTAAACCGCATGGTAGGCCTGACACTGGAAGCGGTAGGTTGCCAGGCCGCGATCGGTGCCCGTTGTTTGCTAGAAAACCAGCAGGGTGAGCCGGTCGAAGCCGAGGTAGTCGGCTTTTCAGGTGAAAGCCTGTTCCTGATGCCAACTGGAAATATTCGCGGTATTCGCCCCGGTTCGCCGGTGATACCGACACAAGGTATGTATGAAGCCAGTATTGGTGATGAAGTACTGGGACGCGTACTGGATGGCAGCGGTCGTCCCCTGGATGATAAAGGACCGATCAATGCCACGACACGTAAACCGTTGCTGTCCAAACCTATTAATCCACTCGATCGTCAGCCTATCGATACACAACTTGATGTCGGTGTTAAAGCGATCAATGCATTGTTAACCGTGGGCCGGGGTCAGCGCATGGGGCTGTTTGCCGGCAGTGGTGTGGGCAAGAGTGTGCTGTTGGGCATGATGACACGCTTCACCGAAGCGGATGTGATCGTGGTGGGCCTGATTGGCGAGCGTGGCCGTGAGGTAAAAGAATTTATTAATAACATCCTCGGTGAAGAAGGAATGCAACGCGCGGTGGTGGTTGCCGTACCAGCTGATCAAACACCGGTTAAACGCATCCATGGTGCTTACCTGGCAACCAGTATCGCCGAGTATTTTCGTGACCAGGGCAAAAACGTTTTATTGTTGATGGATTCATTGACACGTTTTGCCCAGGCACAGCGTGAAATCGCCCTGGCAATTGGTGAACCACCGGTGACCAAGGGTTATCCACCCTCGGTGTTTGCCCTGTTACCGCAGCTGGTGGAACGTGTAGGCAACGGCGCCAACGGCCAGGGTTCTATCACTGCATTCTATACCGTATTGACCGAGGGTGACGATCAACAGGACCCGATTGCGGATGCCTCACGGGCGATTCTTGATGGCCACATTGTATTATCACGCACATTGGCTGAAGAGGGGCATTACCCGGCGATTGATGTTGAAGCGTCGATTAGTCGTGTTATGACGGAAATTGTTTCACCACAACATCACGAGATGGCGCAGCGCTTCAAACAGATCTATTCTTTGTACCAGAAGAACCAGGACCTCATTAACGTCGGTGCTTATACTGCCGGCAGTGATCCACGTATCGACCAGGCCATTGCCATGCAACCCTTGCTAAAAGCCTTCCTGGTGCAAGGCATCAATGATGCAGGTTCATGGAATGACAGTTTGGCACAACTGGATCAGGTGATTAACGTGGCGCAGGCACAAAATAACTTGCCTGACACGGTCAATGGGGCATAATTAAGGGGTCATGAAAAAATCACAACGCATGTTACCCATCAAGAACCTGGCGGAAAGTCATGAAGACCAGGCGGCTAACCTGCTAGGCCAGTCACGGCAGACCTTGTCCCAGGAACAATCCCGGCTCGAGGAATTAAAGCAATACCGTCAGCAATACCTGCAGGGTTTTAACAACGCGGGCAAGAACGGGATGAGCGGCACTCAGTTACAGCATTACCAGCGCTTTATTCAACAACTGGATGTTGCCATCGCGGCCCAGGAACAACGTATTGCACAACTCTCCCAGCAATGTGAGCAAGCACGGCATCACTGGCAGCAAAAGCATCATCGTACCCAGGCACTGGATAAAACCGTACAGCGTTACCAGTCGCACGAACGTTACCAGCAGGAACGTAAGGAACAGCGCGAAATCGAAGATAACCTGCAGTCGCGCTACGTTCGAAATAAATAAATCCCTCCCCCGGCTGTTGGCATAGGCCTTGCATTATCCCTCGTGTAAATTGATTTTTATGCGAGGTCATCATGACAGCACCTGTTTCACTATTACCGCTATCAACACCCGTTGATTCAAAGGCAGGTCTTGCGCCGGTATTGACGGAAAGCGCAGCAGAGGGCGGAAATAACCTGTTTACCCAGCTATTACAGGGCATGATTGTCAACAACGAAGGCAAATCAGCACCGCAGGGTATGCCGTTTCTGATCGAGCTATCGGCCAGTGCTGAAATAAACCAGCAAGGCAATCCATTGCCGGACGAGGGGCAACAGCTTGCCTTGTCACCGCTGGTAAACCCCCTTATTACCGTGAGTGAGCTTGATAGCCAGCCGTTAAACCGCAACCTGCAAGCCGCTGCTGATGACACGGTTTTGGGTAAACGCGTGGCTGGACTGGCGGTTAATCTTGCTGCCTTGACGTCACCGTTGGCGGCAAAACAGGTGCTTGAGATTAAACCCGGTAATTCTCAGCAGGGCCTGCCGGCAATAGATCCTGCTAGCACGCTATTGCCCGCGATGCCAGGCGGGCCGCAAACAGCCGAGCAAGTTATGCCGGAACTGACGGGAAAATTTGTTGCCATGGCGGAACGTGCCGCGGTGATTAACAAGGCCGATACGGCCGCGTTGAATATTTCGCAGCCTGGCACGCAGGCAGGCAATGACACAGCACTCAATTTCAATAGCTTGTCCATGTTATCAGGCGGTGCCTCACGTGCAGATGTCACGGTAGCGACACCAGCACCGGTTAGCGTAACGCCACAAAACCCCGCCTGGACGCAACAAGTCGGTGAACGGATTCAATGGATGGTGAACCAGCAAATGCAAAAAGCGGAAATTCGACTGGATCCACCGGAACTGGGCAGCCTGGAAGTGCGCGTGGTGATGCAAAAAGATCATGCACAGGTGAGCTTTGCCGCACCACATATCCAGGTGCGCGATGCACTGGAAGCCGCGATTCCACGATTACGCGAGATGTTGATGGACCAGGGGCTGAACCTGGCAGATGTGGATATTGGCCAGCATTCATTTGCCGAGCAACAGCAACAACACCGTGAAGGTGTAGTCAGCGCCGGGCTTGCCGAGCAAGATAGTGTTGCCAGCAATGGCGAGGGCCAGGAAAAAGACAATGATAAAAGTACGTTAATTACCTCCAGTAACGGACTGCTGGATACCTATGTCTGAAAAAACAGCAACAAAGCTTAATATTTGGCATGGCTGGACGTTAATGGTTATGAGGCACGTGGTTTGCGGCTTGAAAACAATCTCGAGCTGATAAATAGGCCGTAAATCCTTATAAAAAAGTTAAGTTTTACCAAAAATAGCCGATCTAGATTCAAAGAGGGAATCTGATCAACAGGGATTACAGAGAATAGTTCAATGACCAATACAGTAAATGTTGTCTGTGAAGAAAGCGTTGATATTTCATTAGTTAGTGAACTGCATAACCAGATCGCCTCACAAATCGAGGAAGGCTGCACGGTCTCGCTTGATGCCGGCCAGGTTGAGCGAATCGATACCGCGGGTTTGCAGTTATTTGCCGCGTTATTTAGTGACGCTCAGGTCAATAATTTCACAGTTAACTGGGTCAATCCTTCCGAGGTAGTGAAGACATCTGCCAGGCTGGTTGGCCTGGACAAGCATTTGCAACTGGCTAGTGACTAAACATTATTTTTTATAGGTTCTGCTATTACGAGGTTTAAAACAAGATGGCAACGATTCTTGCAGTAGATGATTCAGCTTCAATGCGTCAAATGGTTTCGTTCACATTGAAAGGTGCAGGCTTTGACGTGGTGGAAGCGATCGATGGAAGTGATGCATTGAACAAGGCAAAGGCGCAGAAATTCGATCTAGTTATTTCTGACGTCAACATGCCCAACATGGATGGTTTAACCCTGATCAAGGAACTGCGCGCACTTCCCAACTTCAAGTTTGTGCCGATGTTAATGCTGACGACAGAAAGCAG
This sequence comes from Thioalkalispiraceae bacterium, assembly GCA_050116415.1. Classification (GTDB taxonomy): domain Bacteria; phylum Pseudomonadota; class Gammaproteobacteria; order UBA6429; family Thiohalophilaceae; genus JARRJY01. Next base: position 14 of record JASFOS010000045.1, on the reverse strand, counting down.
CAGTGAAAAGAAAA
>JASFOS010000044.1:0-15407 GCA_050116415.1 Thioalkalispiraceae bacterium | reverse complement strand
CCGACTAAAAAACCGAGCAGGATCTGTTGCCCGATAGGTGTTTGCCGTTGTGAAACAAACACGAAGGGTATCGCGATTAATACCATGGCCAGGATGGTGAAAGGCATGATGAGCTTGCTCCAGAATGCCAGTTGATACTGGGAGGCATCCAGGCCATTTTCCCGCAGGTAAGTGATATAACTGCCCAGTTTCCAGAGCGGTAACATTTCCGGGGTGACTGAAACCACGTCAACCAATTGCGGATCCAGCAAGCTGCCCCACGCCATCTGTTTATGAAATTTTTTTGTGATTCCCTGCGTATCAATCTGTGTTTGTGTTACCTGGTTCAATAACCATTGCTTATCAACGTAATCCGCATTACGTGCACTGATCACACTGGTCAATTCCTGTTGCTGGTTAAACTGGTACAGTGTTACGCCCTGCAACTGGCCTTTACTGCTGACACGGCGCACATGAATAAAGTTTTGACCATCCCTTGCCCACAAACCATATTCAGTATTGAGACTGATTTCCTTTGATAAGGCTTTGATTCTTTTTACGTTGGCATACTGTTGTACCGGTGGTGCAATCACCTCACCAACAATAACCACCAGCACAATTAACAACAGGGCACTTTTCAGGATCGCCATCACCAGGCGCAACAGCGATACCCCGGAGGAGCGGATCACAATCAGTTCACTATTGCGTGACAGTGTACCCAAACCAATCATGGTACCGAGCAAGGTTGCCAGCGGAAACACCTGGTAGAGTCGTTCGGGTAACCTTAACAGGCTGTAACCGAGAGCATGTAGCAAGGTGTATTGATGCTGGCCGATGTTATCGAACTCATTCACAAACCCCATTAATGCGTATAACACCAGCAACACGGCGCATACCGATAACACTCCCGTGGTAATGGCCCGGCCAATGTAGCGTTCGAGTATATTCATGACTTCTTGATCCCGAACGTATAGCGCCAGCCATATTGCTGAATAATAAAAAATACCGCGGTCAGGATAATCACCACATGCACCCACCATAAACCGATATGTAGCGGGATTTCCCCCTTGAATAACCAGGCCCTGGCCACGTTGAGCAGGTTGGTAAACACCAGGTAAAAAATAATCGCCAGCACCAGCTTGCTATAGCGTCCCTGGCGTGGCGTGGTGCGGCTCAACGGTACCGCCAGTATCGCCAGGCTGATACATAACAGGGCCGAGGAAATGCGCCACTGCAATTCGGCTTGATCGCCTCTTTCATCTGAACGCCATAACTTCGATGTTGGGGTCGCCTTTTGATATAAATCCAGTTCCCCGGGCTCAGAAGGCTCAACCAGCAAACCGTGTTTTTCGAAACCGACGATGCTATAGCCTGCCTGGCCGGGTTGCCCTTCATAACGGTATCCGTTTTCCAGGATGACATAGTGATTATCCTGATCATCAACCACTTCGTAACCCGTTTCAGCCTTGATAATGGTTTGCCGATTCCCTTCACGCTTTTCGACAAAAAGGTTATGCATTTTATGGGTCTCTTGATCCAGAGACTCCGCATAAATCACGCCCTGGCCGGTGTCCATTTCACGAAAGCGCCCCGCGGTCAGCCCCTTGATGCCCGCTTTTGCCGCCGCATCATCACTCAGGCGCTGGGCATATTCCTCGGCCCAGGGTGCCAGCTGTAATGACAGCCCGGCTTGCAGGATTGCCACCAGGATAGCCAGGCTAAAGATGATGCGCAGCACATGAAAAGGGCCTACCCCGGCGGCCAGCAAGGCGGTCATCTCGCTGTCCTGGTACAGGCGGCTAAAGCCCAGCAGAATACCCAGGAAAAAAGCCAGCGGCAGGATAAAAACAACAATACTGATGCTTTTCAGCCCCAGCGTCATCAACACCACGTTGACGTCGAGTTGCCCGGAAGCCACCTTGTTAAACAGGCCGACCAGTTGCACGCTCAGCGCGATGAGTAAAAGGATAACCAGTACCCCGGCAAAGGTGCTGATAACCTCTTTTGTCAGATAGCGAGCTACGATCACGATTTAAGCCTGATGACGATTAATATGGGTGAAAAGAAACAGTTTTTCGCGTATGTTCTTTATTATAATGTTAGAAATTATGCCATAACACGGCATGATTCATAGAAAAAACCTTTAGAAAACAACCAGGAATTTCATGGCAATAAATATGGCACTCAATATCAGTATCAAAACCCACTCTTTCGATAAACTGAGCAGCGCCTGTCTGGTCGTCGCTGTTCGTGAAAAACGTAAACTGACGGACAGCGCCCAGCAGGTAGATAAACGCTGTGGCGGGCTGTTAACGCAAATTGTCAAGAAAGGCGACATGGACGGTAAAACCGGCCAGGCACTGATGGTGCATACATCCAAAGCCGCGTCTGGCTTCGATCGTGTTTTACTGGTCGGTTGTGGTAAAGACAAGGCGCTCAGTGTGAAAGATTTCCGCACTGTCCTCAATAGCGCGTTTACCACGCTGTTCAATTCCGGTGCCAAGGAGGCGGTCTGCTTTTTAAGCGAGCTGGAAGTCAAGGACAAGGATGCGGTCTGGGTAGCCAGACAAACCGCCGAACTGGCACACCAGGGCATTTACCGCTTTAACCAAACCAAGAGCGAAAAAGAACCGCTGCCCGTACTGAAAAAACTGGCACTCAACATGGCGGACAAGAAACAGCTGCGCAAGGCGCAAACCGCGATCAAGGTCGCCAATGCCATTGCCAGCGGTGTGGCACTGGCTCGTGACCTGGGTAACCTGCCGGGCAACATCTGTACCCCTTCCTACCTGGCCAGCCAGGCCAACAAGGAAGGCAAGGCAGCCAAGGGCATGAGCGTCAAGGTGCTCAACCAGAAAGATATGGAAAAACTTAAAATGGGTTCTTTGCTGTCGGTTGCCAAGGGCAGTCGCCAACCACCCAAGTTAATCGTGATGAATTACCAGGGCGGCAAAAAAACCGACAAGCCCATCGTGCTGGTTGGCAAGGGCATTACCTTCGACTCCGGCGGTATCTCGATCAAGCCCTCGGCCGCCATGGATGAAATGAAGTTTGATATGTGTGGCGCCGCCAGTGTACTCGGCACGATGAAAACAGTGGGTGAACTTCAACTGCCCATCAACGTGATCGGCATTGTACCCAGCTGTGAAAACATGCCGGACGGCTCTGCTAACAAGCCGGGTGATATTGTCACCAGTATGTCAGGCCAGACCATCGAGGTGTTAAACACTGACGCGGAAGGTCGCCTGATTTTATGCGACGCACTGACTTACAGCGAACGCTTCAAGCCCAAGGCGGTGATCGATGTGGCCACCCTGACCGGAGCCTGTGTCGTGGCGCTGGGTAAGCATGCCGCCGGTTTGCTCGGCAACGACCAGGGCCTGATCGACAAAATCAACCAGGCCGGTATCGATAGCGGCGACCGTGCCTGGCCGATGCCCATGTGGGACGAATACCAGGATCAGTTAAAGAGCAACTTTGCCGACATCGCCAACATTGGCGGGCGTGATGCCGGGACCATTACCGCGGCCTGCTTCCTGTCGCGTTTCACCAAGCAGCTCAAGTGGGCCCACCTGGATATCGCCGGGGTTGCCTGGGAATCCAATGCCAACAAGGGGGCAACCGGTCGCCCGGTTCCCCTGTTGACCCAGTTCCTTCTTGACCAGGCAAAAGGTAAAATCGGCATATGACCCGGGTAGACTTTTACGTACTGGAAACCAGCGTCCCGGAGGAAAGGGACAAGCTGGTTTGCCGGCTGGCAGAAAAAGCCTACTCGCTGGACCATACTATATATATCCATACTGAGTCGCCGCAGCAGGCCCAGCAGCTGGACAACCTGCTGTGGACGTTTCGTGATGGCAGTTTTATCCCGCACCAGTTACATAACGAGCAACAGAGTGAAACTTGTCCGGTAATTATTGGTCATAACCATGAACCCGAATCCCACTCTGAAGTCCTGATTAATGCGGGTAACGAGGTGCCACTGTTCTTCAGTCGCTTCGAGCGTGTTGCCGAGGTGGTGACCCAGGATGAACAACAGCGCGAACAGGCCCGGGAGCGGTTTAAATTCTATCGCGACCGTGGCTATGAACTGGAAACCCATAAGTTATCGTTATAAAACATGACCAAGCAACACAAGGACAATATCGCCAACGATGCCCAGGAATCTCTGGTGCAGGCACTCGAATCCATCAAGGGCTTGCTGGAAAAAAGCGAGCACAGCCTGTCGGCTGCGCGTGAAAGCATTTCACTGGCCAATACCAGTTCCAGGAAGCACAAGCCACAACAGCAAGATGAAGATATCCCGGTACTCAATGACATCGTGATACCCAGTGCTGGGGAAGAAACTGCGGTTGAAGTGGATTTGTTCGCCACCGAAAACCTTGCTGAAGCGGAAGCGCTTGCCGAGGTCGTCGAGGCCGTCACGGAAGCATTACCTCCCCAAGGCATCGCCAGCGAGGATGTGCTTGACCTGGTCGATGAGTTTCAGGCGCGCATTAAACCACTGATCAATGATGCCATCACCAGCAGCAGTATCCTCAAGCTGGAACAGATCTTAAATGAAGTTATCGAAAAAGAGCTTCACCAACTACGCAACGAGATAAAACAGTTATCTAATTCGTGAACGCGGGTTTGCCGTACTTCTCGAACATGTAGCAGCTACCAACCGGCAGGAATTCCGGAATGCGATAGTATGACTGCATGATGTATTCAAGTATCTGGGCCCGGTATTGGTTATAACGGAAACCTTTACCTTTGGCGTAATAATACCTTGCCCCGGCGATTTCAAAGCTGCCGGTTTCCATTTCATCAAAGTAAGGCGCGAATTGCTGTAACTTGTCGGAATACTTCACGATCAGGATATTTTTGCCATCCAGTTGTCGATAGTCTGTTAACAGATCATCCTGACGAGCATGATAGGAACCCTCGCCAAACTGGATAACGTGTCTTTTCGACGTGTAGGACAACACCGCGGCATCGGTATAACTGTTTGCTGCCCACTGATACTGCGGTGCCAGTTGTTCAAGTTTCGCCACGATCTGTTCACTGTGCGAGCTGTAAGTATAACTTTGCATGACGTCCTGGTTTGATTTCAGCAGGCCCGGTGAAAAGGCCAGCAGTACCGCGAAACTGACCACGTGAATCGCCGAGTATCCCCACATGAAATAATGACTGCGTTGCCATTGTCGTTGGGTAAAGGTGTTCGCCATGACGATGAACAAAAACGGGTAAAAACTTAACAGCCAGTGCAAGCCAATCACTTTCCAGAACGACAGCAGGAAAAACAGTGTGATGGGAATGAAAAACAGGGCCGCGTAAACGCGCTTGTCGGTATCTTTTAAAAGCGTTTGAATAGTTCGAAAATCACGCACCAGGTAATAAACCACCGGTGGCGTCAGCAGGTAGACCAGCACCAGCAAATACGTCAGTACCGTAAGCAGGGAAAACGCCGAACCGCTGGTACGGTTATACAGGTTGAACAGGTAGTTATCCCAGCAGTGGTGGTAATTCCATAACAGGTTAGTCGCGATGAACGGCAAGGTACCGGCAATAATCAGCAGCAAACCCAGGTAGGGTCGCCAGCCGCGGCGCACAAACAATACCAGGTAAAGAAAATAAGCCACCCCCAGCAGGCCGGCGAAAAACTTGGAGAAAAACGCCAGCCCCAGCAATAACCCCGAGGCCAGGTACCAGCCCAGGCGATCATGCTGTTGTGCCTTGTAAAAACTCCAGGCCGACAAGAAGGAAAACAGCAACAACGGGGTATCCGTGGTAATCAGCACGCCGATCAGGTTAAGCGGTGCCAGCAGGAAAAGTGAACCGGCAAACGCGGCTGCGGACAGCGACTGGTGGCGACACAGGGTAAAAATAGCCCAGCCAATGAACGTGCTGATCAGTACCGAGGGCAGGCGCAGCCAGAAAATAGCATCACTGACCTGCAACAGGGCGGCCAGCCACCAGCCCACCATGGGGGTATGATCATAATAGCCATAGTCCGGGTTATTCCCCCAGACAATGAAATAGGCTTCGTCACCGGTGACCGGTATCCACCAGGCAAACAGCAGCTTGATGGCCAGGCTTGCCCACAGGATCTGAAAAAAACGTTGCTCGGTAATTTGCATTTATCTCGTCTCGCCACATGGCCAATCGAACAGGCGCGGCCAATGGTAGCACGAAAAAAATCACAGGGGCTGAGAGTTATGCAGCGAGGCTACTGTGAGCCCGCAAGCTCAGGTATAATCCCAGGTTACGTGTCCATTTTACCTTTAAAGAAGCGATATACCGTGGAAAAAACCTATAACCCTCAAGCCATTGAACAACGCTGGTACCAGACCTGGGAAAACAATCACTACTTTGCCCCATCAGGCAAAGGCGAAAGCTATTGCATCATGATCCCGCCTCCCAATGTCACCGGCAGCCTGCACATGGGACACGCTTTCCAGGACACCATTATGGATGCCCTCACCCGTTACCATCGTATGAAAGGCGACAATACCCTGTGGCAACCCGGCACCGATCACGCGGGCATTGCCACGCAAATGGTGGTTGAGCGCCTGCTCCAGGCAGAGGGACAGACACGCCATGACCTGGGACGCGAAAAGTTCGTGGAAAAAGTCTGGGACTGGAAAGAACATTCCGGCGGCACTATTACCCGCCAGTTGCGTCGCATGGGCGCCTCACCCGACTGGTCACGTGAGCGATTCACCATGGATGAGGGCCTGTCCGATGCGGTTAAGGAAGTCTTCGTCAAACTGCATGAAGAGGGCCTGATTTACCGCGGCAAGCGCCTGGTCAACTGGGACCCGGTATTGCATACCGCGGTCTCTGACCTGGAAGTGATCTCCGAAGAGGAAAACGGCCACCTGTGGCACATGCGCTACCCGCTGACCGATGGCTCGGGGCAACTGGTGGTGGCCACCACCCGCCCGGAAACCATGCTCGGTGACAGCGCGGTCGCCGTTCACCCCGATGACGAACGCTACCAGCATATGATCGGCAAGACCATCACCCTGCCACTGGTCGGGCGCGAGATCCCGATCATCGCCGATGACTACGTGGACATGGAATTCGGCACCGGCTGCGTGAAAATCACCCCCGCCCATGACTTCAACGATTATGAAATGGGTAAGCGTCATGATCTGCCGATGATTAACATCCTGACCATCGATGCCTGCATCAATGACGAGGCACCAGAAAAATACCGTGGCCTGGACCGTTACGAGGCGCGCAAACAGATCGTCGCCGACCTGGATGCCCAGGGCCTGCTGGAAAAAATCGATGACCACAAACTGATGGTGCCGCGCGGCGATCGTTCCGGCTCGGTGGTCGAACCGTTCCTCACCGATCAATGGTTCGTCAAAATCGAACCGCTGGCCCAGCCTGCCATCGAGGCCGTGGAAACCGGCAAGATTAAATTCGTGCCGGATAACTGGAAAAACACCTACTATGAATGGATGCGCAACATCCAGGACTGGTGTATCAGTCGCCAGATCTGGTGGGGACACCGTATCCCGGCCTGGTACGACGATGACGGAAACGTTTACGTCGGTCGTTCTGAGGACGAAGTGCGTGAAAAACATCATCTTGGCGATATCACCTTGCGCCAGGATGAAGATGTGCTGGATACCTGGTTCTCCTCGGCACTGTGGCCGTTTTCCACCCTCGGTTGGCCGCAACAGACCGAGGCATTAAAAACCTTCTACCCGACCTCGGTGCTGGTCACCGGCTTCGATATTATTTTCTTCTGGGTAGCGCGCATGATCATGATGGGCCTGAAATTCATGGATGATGTGCCGTTCCATGAAATCTATATTCATGGCCTGGTACGTGATTCGCACGGGCAGAAGATGTCCAAGTCAAAAGGCAACGTGCTCGATCCCATCGACCTGATCGATGGCATCGAACTGGAAGAACTGGTCAAGAAACGCACCTCGGGCATGATGCAGCCGCACCTGGCGGAGAAGATTGCCAAACAGACGCGCAAAGATTTTGCCGAAGGTATCCCCGCCTTTGGTACCGATGCACTGCGTTTTACCTTTGCCGCACTGGCCTCCACCGGTCGTGACATTAACTTCGACCTGCACCGTATCGAAGGTTACCGCAATTTCTGTAACAAGCTCTGGAACGCCGCCCGATACGTGCTGATGAACACCGAAGAACAGGACTGCGGGCAAAGCGGTGGTGAGATAGCACTGAATGCCGCCGACAAGTGGATCATCAGCCTGTTACAACAAACCGAGGCCAGTATCGAAAAAGCCATCAAGGAATATCGTTTCGATCGCGTGGCACAAAGCCTTTATGAATTCACCTGGAATGAATACTGTGACTGGTACCTGGAACTGTCCAAGTCAGTACTGTTCAACGATGCCGCCAGTGAAGCCGCCAAGCGCGGTACCCGGCAGACCCTGGTGCGGGTGCTGGAGACCATCCTGCGCATGGCACACCCGATCATGCCTTACATCAGTGAAGAGATCTGGCAACGGGTTGCCCCCCTGGCCGGCAAGCAGGGTGAGACCATCATGCTGCAAGCTTACCCGCAAGCCGATCAAAGCAAAATTGATGAAAGCGCGATACAGGAAATCGAATGGGTGAAAAACTTCATCGTCGGTGTGCGCCAGATTCGCAGCGGCATGGACATCAAGCCCGGCAAACCGCTGGCGGTACTCCTGCAAAATGGTTCGGCTAACGACCGTACCTTAAGCCAGAGCCATCAACATTACCTGGAAAGCCTGGCCAGGATCGAATCTATCAGCTGGCTGGAAAGTGACGCGGACGCGCCGGAATCGGCCACTGCCCTGGTCGGCGAGATGAAAATCCTGATCCCGATGGCCGGGCTGATCGATAAAGATGCCGAAGCCGCACGTCTCGACAAGGAAATCGAAAAACTGCAAAAAGACATGCAGCGCGTGGAAGGTAAATTGTCCAACCAGAACTTCGTCGGCAAAGCGCCTGAAGCCGTGGTGCAAAAAGAACGCGATAAGCTGGCGGACATGCAGCAAACCCTGCAGGGACTGAGTGAGCAACTGGAAAAAATCAAGCGCCTGTAACGTCGCTTGATTTTTTCAGCTCTGCCAAGCTGCTGTTTTTGTTCACTTTTCTGTATAATTTTCCCTTGTTTTTCAGCAGCTTGCGCTGTTCTTGAAGGCTATGGCAATATAGTTTCATCATAAAAACTATAACGTCGTATTTTCTTCATGACTGAAAAACTGCTACTCCCCAAGTTTTCACCGATCCGCATCGTGGCCTGGGGGGCCTTACTTGGCCTGCTACTGGCCACGCTGCTCACCTACCTGTCCTTGCAACAACCCTGGTTGGGTATCCAGGTTTCCTTTGAAGCGAATAGCGATGTATTGAAAGTCTCCCGCGTGATTCCCGATAGCCCGGCTGACGGTGAACTGCAGGCTGGTGATGAAATTACCGCTTTCCAGGCGGGTGACAAAATTATTGTGGTCAGTCCGCTTCATAATATTGAAGAGCCTGCCGTGCTGCCCACTTACGATGCACATAACGCATTTCTTCACGCCCAGGATGATCTGGCAGCATTACTGGCTAATGACCTGGTCATTGTCCATTTAAAAAACAAAACTGTTCACCTGTTCCCCGAACTCCATCGACCGTTAAGCAGCTTGCCGCTTGTCAATTACTGGCTGGTCATGGTGATTGCTTTTACTGCCTTGATTGTTGGTTTGAATGTCTGGTCATTCCGACGCGGTGAAGTCATCAGCCGCATCCTGATTGTTACCGGGACCAGTTTCTTCATTGGCGCGCTGTTCAATGCGATAACGTTATCAAGGGAGTTGGCCTTACCGGGTGACTTTTACTTTACCGTTTCAAGCATCAGCCACCTGGGTGTCATTCTGTTTGCCTTCTCCACCATGGCGCTGCTCTGGCACTATCCTCGCCGGATATCCCACTTCCCGGCAACCTTGTTCATTTATGTCAGCGCGGTGCTGGTATGGGTTAACCAGACCTGGCAAATCATCCTGATGCCGTTTCATGCCTATTACTTCCACTTCATGGTGGATTTCATTTTCCTGAGTGCCTTTGCAATCCGCCAATGGCACCAGGCGCGTGACTCGGCGGTTGACCAGGCGGCATTACAATGGCTGCTGGTTACCCTGTTACTGAGCCTCGGCATCATCGTGGCCTTCTTCTACATGCCAACCATCTACGCCGAGCAGCCCTTGATCCCGACCGGTGCAGCGTATTTTTCCGCGTTACTGGTTTTCCTTGGCTTGACCCTGGGCATCATCAAGTTCCGCCTGTTCAACATCTCGCATGTCTGGATGGAAGCCTGGGTCTGGCTGATCGGCGGCAGTATCCTGCTACTGGTCGACCTGGCGCTGATCTATTTACTGGAAATTGCTTCCGGTTTTGCCTTTGCATTGTCCGCGATTATCGTCGGCTGGATCTATTTCCCGGCCCGGCAGTGGATATCCATCAACTTGCTGAAATTACAACCACGTTCCATAGAACACTACTTCCCACTGCTGATCGAAAAACTGGTCACCATCGAAACCAGCCAAGGCCTGCATGAAAAATGGCAGGAGATAGTCAACGATATTTTTCAACCACTGGACATCAAGTGTATCCCGGAACCTCTTGGTAAGGTGACCATTCAGGATAACGGCGTCATGCTACTGGTGCCCAGCCTGGACAACCAGCAATCCTTGTCACTTTACTACCGGGACCATGGCAGGAAACTCTACACCCCCAATGACATCAAAATCTGCAAAGGCATTTTTGAACTGGCAAAATACACCGCCAATATCAAGCAGGCCCATGAACAGGGGGCTTCCATTGAACGCAAACGCATTGCACGTGACCTGCACGACGACATCGCGGCGCAGTTACTCACCCTGATCCACCAGTCCAATGACCTTAACGTCACGCAAAAAGCCCGGCAAATTCTCGGCACCCTGCGAGAAACCATCTATAGCCTGGATGTCGAGGCCGAGATCGACGTACGCACGGCACTGGACGAACTGTTTGAAACTGTTCATGAAAGAGCCAAACTGGCCGATATCAAGCTGGACTGGGATGTGGAGAAATTCCACCTGGACCAGGCCCTGACGCCGCGTCAGCACATCAACCTGAAACGCATTGTCCAGGAGCTTATATCCAACATCATCAAGCATGCTGATGCTTCGCAAGTCACTGTTTTTGTTAGGGTTAGTAACACGCAATTACAGCTGCAACTGTGTGATGATGGCATCGGTGGCGACATCGACAGCTGGATCGCCGGCAAGGGCCTGAATAATATTCGAACCCGGATCGAGGAAATAAATGGTTCGGTAAGCTGGCATCACAACGCAAAATCGGGTATTAATGAAAACCGGCAAGGGTGCTGTATTAATTTGCAATTCCCCCTGTAGGCAAATAGCCCTTTAGATGACCAGAACATGCAGAACGTTTTACTTCTTGAAGATCATGATGAAACTCGCCAGTGGCTGGCAGACATGCTGCTCTCGGCGTTTGTTTCGGTCGATATCCAGCAGGCCGCCAGCCTGGCCCAGGCGAATAAATTATTATCCGAACACACCTTCGACCTGGCCATGGTCGACCTGAACCTGCCCGACGGCACCGGCGTTGAACTGATAAAAACCCTCAACAAGGAGTCGCCGGAAACCTACATCGTGGTGGCGACCGTGTTCGACGATGATGAACACCTGTTCCCGGCACTGGAAGCCGGCGCCCAGGGGTATCTACTCAAGGACCTGGAAAGTGATGAATTCATCCAGAGCCTGCAAGGTATCATCAAGGGTGACCCACCCATCTCGCCAACCATTGCCCGCAAGCTGATTCGCCATTTTCACCAACCGGCACAGCAACCGGCGAAACCGGAATCGGATCTTTCCAACCGGGAAACCGAAATTCTCAGCCTGATCGCCAAGGGCTTTAACCGCACCGAAACCGCCAAGGCACTCGATATCAGTCCCAACACCGTCGCCTCACACTTGAAGACCATATACAGCAAACTGAATGTTTCCTCGCGTGCCGAAGCAACACTGGAAGCCCTGCGACTGGGGCTGGTCAACACCCATTAACTCAACTATTTGTCATTACTAATAATGCAGACGAAGTAACCTGTTTTTTGCCGTGGCCTTCGGTCGCGCCATGACATGCATTTGTAACAGGCAAAAAAAATCCCCGGACGAGCCGGGGATTTTTGTTCATTGACGATAAACCTTATGGATAAATCACATAACTATTATCGTCATTGGGTGTACTACCTGAACTGACACCCACTACTGTTGCCCCTTCACTGGCGACAGAGTTGTTGTTACCCACCCGGAAGCTGATCTTCCATGCGTTGCCGCCCTGTGGAGGCAAGGTAACCGCTGTAGACGGTGTCCAGGTAGCGATACCGCTTCCGTCCACCGTCATACCGTCAACACCTTCGGTCAGCCAGTTGGTTCTCAGCTGGTACTGGCTGTCGCCGTGGAAGAAGATGATACGGAAGCGCGCATCAGCCGGGTACCCCGAGACATCCCATGACACGCTCTCCAGTCCCGTTCCACTCAGGTCAGTCGGGGTAGTAGAATCATGACTGACCGCGGCGCCGTTGACCATGACACTCGCGGCATCCGGGGCGTCATAGGCATCGGCCGCAGCGCCACTCGGTGCGGTATAATCGATGTGGTGCACCTGTTTCGGGTAGAAGCCGGTGGTATCGATCATCACGACCTTGTACAGGGCTGGATCAAGGATGACATTGATACCCCCCCAATCCTGGGTATCGGCACCGGCTATAGCAACCACGCCGCTTGCGGAACCATCACCTAATGGGTACATGGTATAGCCCTTGACCACGTTATCGTAATCAGTGGCCGCATTGGCATCCGTATTATCCCAGATTGTCAATGCAGTTGTACCCGTTCCGGTACCACCCGCATAGGTGATTTCTGCATCATCCGCACGTTTCAGAATCGCCCGGGTATACAGCGGACTTGGTGTAGTCACGTTCACCTGGCTCCGTTGCACGGTGTTATGTGACAGCACCTTGGTACGCAGCAGTACCACAGATTTCGCAAGGCGTGCCGCGGTGGTGTTATCTGCAGTAGTTGGTATACCGGTTATGCTATCCGGTGATGTAACCTGGGCACTGGCACTGTCACTGAATTCCAGATTCAGGGTGAAGTTACCAGTAGCACCGGTTAACGAACCGTCAATATCCACCATGTTCAGGGTGACAGTATTGGTCGCAAAATCAAGCGAGGCACTACTACAGTCAATGTAGCTGGTAATTGGACCGGCCATTAAACAGTTACCAAAGCCTTCACCTGCCTCGATACCAATCACGAAGCTCTGGTGAGTCACCGGTACGTTGTTGTTCAACTCGATGTTGAAGGCACCGTAGACACCGTGTCTCAGCTTAACCTTACGGCTGAAGGACATAGCAATCGAGTTATTAGTATCTTGTTTGACAGCGGCCAGTCGCAATGTCGCGCCATCCCACTCGTCGATCGCGCCGGCCGGCAGGGTTACCGAGGTACCGGTTGTGGTATAGCGGTCCTTGATGAAGTCTTCCTGCACGCGCAACTGGTAGAAGTCCGGTGATTCGCTGCTTGCAGTCCAGCTGACAGGGATATCTTCCGTCAGGTCAAAGAAACCGTCCAGCTCAATCGTGCTGGTTTCCAGCGTGGTACCGGAAGTGAACCCAGACAGCGTACGTGATGGTTTCACGCCGTTAACGTTAAGTTCGTTCCTATCAACCACGGTTGCAAATCGATCCGCGGTATTGACAACAGGATCGGCAGTGACTGTGGTACTGTACATCACAGTATCGTCAGTGCCGTCCAGCAAGCCATCAACACCTGGATCAACGATCTCAACCTGCAACACATCGCCAGCAGCAATTTGTTCTGCTTCGTTTGCGCCATTGGTATCACAGTTCACTGAACTATAAATATCACCACGGAATGCCAGTGCTGTCATATCCGGATCAGGCTGGTTGATTTGCTCGAAGTAACGACCGCTCAGCGTATCAGTTGACATGTAGGCGGTATTACAAAGTTCAGTGGTACCTGTTGGGTCCAGTACCCGCAGGTACAGCTGGCCACTGGTGTTTTGCAGTGGCGCATTTAACAGGCCAACCAGCATAGTGTGTCCAATCGTACCATTCTTCTTCACGAAGGTATTGCTGCGGGTATGACCGGTTACAGTCAGGCGCTTGGCGTATCCACCAAACTCAGCGTTAGTCACCTCGCTTGAAGCAATGGCATTGTTAAAATCACCCGGATAGGTATACCAGATGTCTTTATACTGGAATGCCATCAATGGTGTACCGTCAGTATTGCCCGTAGGATCCATGAGGATACCTGACAGGGTAAAGTCGCCATTCTCGGATTCGTCGATGACAGTATCACCATCAAAATCGTCAAATTGCTGCTGGTTCACAGTGACACTGAAGAAGCCATTACTCGGGTTAAACTCTGAGGCCGTCACGCTAAATACGTCCTGGTTGTCCAGGAAGTACATGGCGACGCTACCTGTTGTTGCACTGGTTGCTGTGAAATCAAGTTCAACCGGGAAACCTTCACGGAAGGCATCCTGGTAGCTTCCACCGCCAGTATCTGCGCCCCATTCTTCACCCTGTACTTCCAGCGCATAGACACCATCATAATCTTCACTACCGGTATGCTTGTAGGCAAAGCTACCAGCAAGGTCGTAGGTGTAATTACATTGTGGCGTACCATTCCAGGTGTCGTTAGCTTGTAACGTACCGGCAAAGGTACCATTGGCATATCCTGTGCCAGTCATAGTGAGGTCTTCACTACCTGATACGCGGGCCGTATCATCACCGGGATTTGCAGTATCACCTTCTTCGAAGGTTGTTGTACCGGAAAGGCTAAAGTCGCCTGTTGTGGTATTAATAGTACCCGTCAGATTGTCACCGTAAGGTGTGCGTAATACCAGGTTACCCGCGCCATCCTGCGTAATAGTCACAACCTCGGTTTCAACATCACCGACATTCGCATCGCAACCACCAACAGTTTGTTCTGCTGCAACAGACACGGTGCTGGTAACGTTCCATACGCCAGTAGCATCAAGCGTATCGCAGGCGTCACCGACACCATTGCCATCCGAATCAGTCTGGCTTGCATTGGAAACTAACGGACAGTTGTCAGCACCGTCAGCAACACTGTCGTTATCATCATCGGTATCACAGGCATCACCCTCTGCATCACCATCTGTATTGGTTTGCGACGCATTGGCAACAGTCGGGCAGTTATCGCCATTATCACCCACGTTATCACCATCGGTGTCCGTGGTTTCATTAGGATCATTTGGGAAAGCATCCGCATTATCACCTACGTTATCACCATCGGTATCCGTGGTTTCATTAGGATCATTCGGGAAGGCATCGAGACCATCTGGTACGCCATCTCCATCGGTATCCGTTTCACATACATCACCAATTCCAT
>JASFOS010000043.1:0-16286 GCA_050116415.1 Thioalkalispiraceae bacterium | reverse complement strand
ACCTGGCAAACCTGGTCAACGAAGCGGCGCTGTTTGCTGCACGTGCCAATAAACGCCTGGTCGACATGCAGGAGTTTGAAAAAGCCAAGGACAAGATCATGATGGGTGCGGAACGCAAATCCATGGTCATGTCGGATGATGAGAAAAAGCTCACGGCTTATCATGAAGCGGGGCATGCCATCGTTGGTCGCCTGGTACCGTCACATGATCCGGTTTACAAGGTGACGATCATTCCGCGCGGTCGGGCACTAGGTGTCACCATGTTCCTGCCGGAAGCGGACCGCTACAGCTATAGCAAGGAACGCCTTGAGAGCCAGATTTCCAGTCTGTTCGGCGGGCGTATTGCCGAAGAGATGATCTTCGGGGCAGAGAATGTTACCACGGGCGCATCCAATGACATTCAACGTACCACCGAGATCGCACGTAACATGGTTACCAAGTGGGGCCTGTCAGAACGCCTTGGGCCGATGACCTACAGTGAAGAGGAAGGCGAAGTGTTCCTGGGCCACCAGGTCACGCAACACAAGAACGTGTCTGATGAAACAACCCACGTGATTGATGAAGAAATTCGAAATATCATTGATCGCAACTACCAGCGTGCGGAAAAGATCCTCAACGATAATATCGAGAAACTTCATGCCATGGCCGATGCGTTAATCAAGTATGAAACCATTGATGAAGAACAAATCAACGATATCATGGAAGGTCGCCCGGTACGTGAACCGGCGGGTTGGGATGATCAAAGTCCAACAGGAGGTTCAGGTACACCTTCCGAGAAAGTTGAAAAGGAAGATAAAGGTGAAGGCAAAGGTAAAATCGGTGGTCCTGCCGGCGAACACTGATTGATACTGTGCATGTTGAGAAACGCCCCGGTACGGGGCGTTTTTTTTTGCCTATCAAAAAATAAAATCCAGCATTAAAGTTATGTGTTTGTCAGCACGTTTATTTGTTAACGTTAGGCTATTCGAGTACATTTGAGCTATCCGACCCTGCCGGGCCGCATGGTTCTTTACCCTACAACGAGGACGATATCATGGAATGGAATACCGAAAACTACCAGGAACTGATCAGTGAGTATGCAATTCCCTGGGGTATCAATATTGTACTTGCGCTGGCCGTTTTCATCATCGGACGCTGGCTCAGCAAGATTATTGTTAACGCGATAAAGAAAGTAATGACCAGGTCAAACCTAGATGATGTGCTGGTCAGTTTTCTCGGTAATATCCTGAACGCGGTATTACTGCTGGTTGTTATCATCGCCGCGCTGGACCAACTGGGTGTTGATACCAACTCAGTGCTGGCCATCTTTGCGGCAGCCGGTCTGGCGGTCGGTCTGGCTTTAAAAGATTCCCTGGCCAACTTCGCCGCGGGCATCATGCTGGTGTTCTTCAAGCCCTTCAAGCTGGGTGATTTTATCGAGGCAGCCGGAGTCAGCGGGATTGTTGAAACAATGGGTATCTTTAACGCGGTATTACGTACCGGTGACAACCGCGAAGTCACGATCCCCAACTCGCAAATCTATGGTGGTGTGATAACTAATTACAGTGCCCGTGATACCCGTCGTATTGACCTGGTGATTGGTATTGGATATGAAGACAATATCCAAACTGCGAAGCAAGTATTACATAACATACTCAACAAGGAAGAACGCATTCTCAAAGACCCGGAACCCACCTTGCTGGTCAGTGAACTGGGAGAGAGCAGTATCGACCTGGCCGTGCGTCCCTGGGTGAATTCCGCGGATTACTGGGTAGTACGCTCTGATTTACTGGAAACAATCAAAACTGAATTTGATAATGAAGGTATTTCCATCCCGTATCCACAACGAGATGTGCATTTGTTACAGGAAGGTATGTAAATATAAAGGTTGATGATCATCAAAGCAGGAGTAGCTAATGAGAAAAATAATGACGCTGGGGTTGCTGATGTCCCTGGTATCTGCGCAGACCTTCGCGGCTGAGAATCAAACTGAACTGGGCTGGAAGGGGGAAGCTGAACTGGGTTTTATCTCAACCTCGGGGAATACTAACACGGAAACCCTGAATGCCAAGGCCAAGGTCAGTCATGAACGTGAAAAATGGAAGCATACCGTGGTTGCTGAAGCCACCCGCGCTTCGGACAATGAGGTGATCACCGCACAGCGTTATTTTCTTAGTGGTAAAACCGATTATAAATACAGCAAGCGTTCCTATATTTTCGGACTGCTAAACTACGAAGATGATCGCTTTAGTGGTTATGATTACCAGGCGAGCCTGATATTTGGTTATGGCCGTAAGCTGATTAACAAGGATACGCTCAAGCTGGATGCCGAGCTGGGTCTCGGTACCCGTCATAATGAAACGGACGAGGGCGAAAAGAGTGATGAAGGAGTCCTCTATGGTGCAATGGAGCTGGATTGGAAAATCAGTAAGTCCGCCAGCTTCAATGAAAAACTCACGGTCGAGCAGGGTGAAGATGCGACAACCACCAAGTCTGTGACCGGATTGAAAGCCAAGATCAATAGCCACCTGGCCTCCAAGATTACCTATACGGTTAAACATACCTCGGATGTGCCTGATGATGTTGAGAAAACCGACCGCGAAACCGCCATAACCCTGGTTTATAATTTCTGAGTCATTGCAGATCTTTTATTATCGACCAGCTACGGGATAGACGGTCACTCGTACCTTGTCATGGATGATAAAAATAGCGAAAAACCGCCCATCATCGGTTAAGCTACTCGTTAAACTATTAGATCCAGAAACTAATCACGATTCATGAATAAGCCGCGATTGCTAGCAAGCCTGTCTGGTTCGAAATGCCTGGTCATGGGGATCCTGAATGTTACCCCGGACTCCTTTTCTGATGGCGGCCGTTATATTGATATCGATACGGCACTGGACCATGCGCAACAGATGCTGGCAGACGGTGCCAGTATTATTGATATCGGTGGCGAGTCGACCCGGCCGGGTGCCATGGCTGTGACTATCGAGGAAGAACTGCAACGGACTATCCCGGTCATTGAACGCTTGCGTGAACACACTGATGCCCTGATCTCGATCGATACCAGCAAGCCAGAAGTCATGGAAGCGGCGGTCAACGCCGGTGCCTGCCTGATTAACGACGTACGTGCCCTGCAGGAGCCCGGGGCGCTGGAAATGGCGGCACAACTTCAGGTGCCGGTTTGCCTGATGCATATGCAGGGTCAACCGCGCATTATGCAGAGAAACCCCCATTATGCTGACGTGGTCGCCGAGGTAAAATCCTTCCTGCAGCAACGCATTGATGCGTGTGTCGAGGCAGGTATTGCCAGGGAGCATCTTATTATCGATCAAGGTTTTGGTTTTGGGAAAAACCTTGAACATAACCTGGCGTTGTTTCGGCACATTCCGGAGTTTGTGCAAATGGGCTTGCCGTTGTTGGTGGGCGTATCGCGTAAATCCATGATCGATAAATTACTGGGTCGTACGGTTGAGGAACGGCTGCCTGCCAGCCTGGGTATGGCGGCGTTGGCTGCATGGATGGGCGCAAAGATCATTCGCGTGCACGATGTCAGGGAAACCTTTGACGTTGTACGTATGGTCGAAGCCATAAAACACGTATAATGCATGAATATTTACTGCGGTTGAGACAATGACACGTCGTTATTTTGGAACAGATGGGATACGCGGCAAGGTTGGGGAATATCCTATTACCCCGGACTTTGTCATGAAGCTGGGTTGGGCGATTGGCAAAGTACTGGCCAAGGAACAAAACAGCAAGGTCGTGATCGGCAAGGATACCCGTATTTCCGGCTACATGTTCGAGTCCGCCCTGGAAGCCGGTTTATCGGCTGCCGGGGTAGATATTCATTTATTGGGGCCGATGCCGACGCCCGGGATTGCCTATTTAACCAAAACTCTGCATGCCCAGGCCGGTATCGTGATCAGTGCCTCGCATAATCCTTTCCGTGATAACGGCATCAAGTTTTTTTCTCCCCAGGGGACCAAGTTAGCGGATGAAATCGAGCTGGCGATCGAGGAGCAGCTGGATGAGATCATGGGCTGTGCCGGTTCCGATCACCTGGGCAAGGCGGTTCGTGTGGATGATGCCGCGGGTCGTTATATTGAATACTGCAAGAGCCGTTTCCCCGATAACCAGTCACTGGCGGGAATGAAAATCGTCCTGGATTGCGCCAACGGTGCCACCTATCACATTGCCCCCAAGGTCTTTGAGGAACTGGGTGCCGAGGTTATTGCCATTGGTAATGAACCGGATGGTTACAATATCAACGAGGCATGTGGCTCTACCCACCCCGAATGGTTGCAAAAAAACGTCAAGGTACAGGAAGCCGATATCGGGATCGCGTTTGATGGCGATGGCGATCGCGTGATCATGGTCGATAACCAGGGCAACCTGGTCGATGGCGATCAACTCATCTATATCATTGCCCGCCACAAAAAACGCCAGGGACAGTTTGACGGTGGCGTGGTGGGGACCCTGATGACCAACCTTGGCATGGAGCATGCGCTGGCCAAACTGGGGATCCCGTTGAAACGGGCCAATGTCGGCGACCGCTATGTCATGGAGCAGTTGCTGGAAAATCACTGGGTACTGGGTGGTGAAAATTCAGGGCACATTATTTGTCTCGACCAGACCTCCACCGGGGACGGCATTATCGCCGCGTTGCAGGTGCTGGCGGCGCTGGTGGAATCCGGGGAATCCCTGGCCGAGAGTATCCGTGATCTGACCATGTATCCACAGGTGCTGGAAAATGTGCGACTGAACAAGAAACAGGATGTTGCCGCTATCCCCGAGGTAAAAACCGAGGTCACCAGTGTCGAGGCGGAACTGGCGGACCGCGGGCGGGTGCTGTTGCGCGCTTCCGGTACTGAACCTCTGATCCGGGTGATGGTGGAAGGCGAGGATGCGGCGCTGGTCCAACAGTGTGCCCAGCGTATTGCCAATACCGTACGCAAATCCCTATCTGACTGATAATCCTGCGCGTTTTTCCTTATAATAATGTGTTTAGCGATTGATTTATGGCCTCGTGAACGGTAAGCTTTCGCGCTATTTTTAGGGTAATTGCGACAATATTCAGGGGATTTGTAATGCGCCAACCTATCATTGCTGGAAACTGGAAAATGAACGGTTCACGCGAGAGCATCAAGGCTCTCCTTGATGGCATCAAGGCCGGAATCGGTGACGTGAAAAATGCAGAAGTGGCGGTTTGTGCCCCTTTTGTGTACCTGGCTGATGTACAGGCGCAACTGGACGGTTCCCCAATTGCCTGGGGTGCGCAAAATGTCAGCAAGGAGGCCAGTGGCGCGTTTACCGGTGAAATCGCCGCCTCCATGCTGCTGGATTTCGGCTGTACTTACGCCATCGTCGGTCATTCCGAGCGCCGTACCCTATACGGGGAAACCGATGAACTGGTCGCCGAGAAATTCGAAGTGGCGCGCAAGGCCGGACTGAAACCCATTCTCTGTATTGGCGAAACCCTGGAAGAACGTGAAAAGGGCATCACCAATGATGTGTGTGCCCGTCAAATCAATGCCGTGATCAACCATTGCGGTGTCGAGGCCCTGGTTGACGGCGTGATTGCCTATGAACCGGTCTGGGCGATTGGTACCGGTAAAACCGCCACCCCGGAACAGGCCCAGGAAACCCATGCCGCGATTCGCCAGCTCATCGCCGAGCACAATGCCGACGTGGCAGCAAAAGTCCGTATTCAATATGGGGGTAGTATGAACGCCGCTAATGCCGCTGAATTACTGGCCATGGAAGACATCGACGGGGGCCTGATTGGTGGTGCCTCACTGAAAGCGGACGATTTTCTGACCATTTGTAAAGCGGCCGGATAAGACAAGCAGGAGCTCCTACAGCATGTTGCACAATATTCTTCTCGTAATTCACGTCATTATCGCCGTTGCCCTGATTGGCCTGGTGCTGATCCAGCAAGGCAAGGGCGCGGATGCCGGTGCTGCTTTTGGCGGCGGCGCGTCCGGTACCGTGTTTGGTGCCCAGGGGGCGTCCTCGTTTTTGACCCGGACCACGGCGATCCTGGCGGCGCTGTTCTTTTTGACCAGCTTGACGCTGACCTACCTGGCCACCCAGCAGGCGAAACCGGAAAGCATCGTCGACAAGGTACAGGTGGAGCAGGTTGAAAAGGCCAAACCGCAACAGGCGGCGCCCAAGCCTGATGTTCCCGCTTCGGATGTGCCTGTCTCCGAATAATACTTCGCATATTGCCGATGTGGTGGAATTGGTAGACACGCCATCTTGAGGGGGTGGTGGGGAGACCCGTGCCGGTTCGAGTCCGGCCATCGGCACCATAAATAGAGAACAAGCCCTGCGCTGAACAGCGCGGGGCTTTTTTGTTTAAGCTTTATTCAATCAGGCAAAATCGTTACCACCGAAATTATTTATAGGCCTAGAAAATTAAATAACTTGTTGAAAAACAAAAGAAATCCAGAAATTGTGAAACTTGACACAACTCAGGGGCACGCCTAGACTGACTCGTCCCTATATTTAGGGCAATTAAAACAACAAAAAAGTAGTTACAACTACCAAAATATATAACCCGGATACGGGTGCGAGGGGTGGAGAGGCATGTTAGAGAATTACCTGCCGGTACTGATTTTCATGGTGGTCGGAATTATCGTCGGTGGCGTCATGATCACCCTCGGCTTTATTCTGGCCCCCAACCGCCCCGATAGCGAAAAACTTTCTCCTTACGAGTGTGGTTTCGAGGCGTTTGAAGATTCACGCATGAAGTTCGACGTGCGTTATTACCTCGTGGCCATCCTGTTTATTATTTTCGATCTGGAAATTGCCTTCCTGTTCCCCTGGGCCATCGTGCTGGATCAAATCGGTACCTTCGGTTTTGTGGCCATGGCGATCTTCCTGGGCATCCTGGTGGTGGGCTTTATCTACGAATGGAAAAAAGGAGCGCTGGAATGGGAGTAGAAGGCATTCTCAAAGAAGGCTTCGTCACCACTAATGCCGACAAGCTGATTAACTGGGCACGGACCGGTTCGTTGTGGCCGATGACGTTTGGTCTGGCCTGCTGTGCCGTGGAAATGATGCAGGCGGCGGCCTCGCGCTATGACATGGATCGCTTCGGCATCATTTTCCGACCCAGTCCCCGCCAGTCCGACGTGATGATCGTGGCCGGTACCCTGGTCAACAAGATGGCGCCAGCACTGCGTAAAGTCTATGACCAGATGGCAGAACCTCGCTGGGTGATCTCCATGGGGTCCTGTGCCAACGGTGGTGGTTACTACCACTATTCTTATTCGGTGGTCCGGGGTTGTGACCGCGTGGTGCCGGTGGATATCTATGTGCCCGGTTGCCCGCCCACGGCGGAGGCGCTGATTTACGGCATCATCCAGTTACAAAATAAAATTAAAAGAACAAATACGATTGCGCGCTAACAGGGCGTTTTAACTTATGTCTGAGTATTACAATAATCTATCAGATCGTGCACGCGAGCATTTTGCCGGTCGCATCACGGACAGCTACGTTGAGAACGGCGAACTGACGATTACCGTCAATCCGGATCAACTCATCGGTGTCTGCCAGGACCTGCGTGATGACGCGGCGTTTGCCTGCGAGATGTTAATCGATTGCTGTGGCGTGGATTACAGCCAGCATGGCAATAACTGGCAGGGGCCACGGTTTGCCGCGGTCTATCACTTGTTATCCGTGCAATTGAATCATCGTATTCGTGTCAAGGTATTCGTCGATGGTGAGCCTCCGGTTCTGCCTTCGGTGATTAATATCTGGAATGCCGCCGACTGGTTCGAGCGCGAAGCGTTCGATCTGTACGGTATTATTTTTGAAGGTCATCCTGATCTGCGTCGTATCCTGACCGATTATGGTTTTGTCGGGCATCCATTCCGTAAGGACTTCCCGCTCTCGGGTAATGTTGAAATGCGTTATGACCCGGAAAAACAGCGTGTTATTTATCAACCGGTGAGTATTGAAACCCGCGTCAACCAGCCTCGCGTGATCCGTGATGATCATCGTTACGCTGAACGCCAGCAAGGGGAGCATAGCGATGCCTGAGATTCGTAACTATACCCTGAATTTCGGCCCACAACATCCGGCTGCCCATGGTGTATTGCGCCTGGTGCTGGAAATGGATGGTGAAATCGTGCAGCGCGCTGATCCACATGTTGGCCTTTTGCATCGCGCCACCGAAAAGCTGGCCGAATACAAACCTTATAATCAAAGTATCCCTTACATGGATCGTCTTGATTATGTATCCATGATGTGTAATGAGCACGGTTACGTACTGGCGCTGGAGAAAATGCTCGGCATCGAAGCGCCGATTCGTGCGCAGTACATCCGAGTCATGTTTGACGAGATTACCCGTATCCTCAATCACATGATGTGGCTGGGCACCCATGCGCTGGACGTTGGCGCCATGACCCTGTTCCTGTATTGCTTCCGTGAACGGGAAGACCTGATGGATATGTACGAGGCAGTATCGGGCGCGCGCATGCACGCGGCTTATTACCGTCCAGGTGGAGTCTACCGTGATTTGCCGGAGCGTATGCCGCAATATAAAAAGTCCAAGTACATGGATGACAAGGAAACGGTGCGCATGAATGAAAACCGTGGAGGCTCGTTACTGGATTTCATTGAAGACTTTACCAATCGTTTCCCGGGTTACATTGATGACTATGAAACCCTGCTAACCGATAACCGCATCTGGAAACAACGTACCGTTGATATCGGCGTGGTCTCCCCGGATCGTGCCTTACAACTCGGCTTTACCGGCCCCATGTTGCGTGGTTCCGGGATCGAATGGGATTTACGCAAGAAACAACCTTACGAAGTTTATGACCAGATGGAATTTGATATCCCGGTCGGGGTGAACGGTGATTGTTATGACCGTTACCTGGTGCGCGTGGAAGAGTTACGCCAGTCCAACCGTATCATCAAACAATGTATTGAATGGTTACGCAACAACCCGGGCCCGGTGATGCTGGA
The DNA here is from genome assembly GCA_050116415.1 of Thioalkalispiraceae bacterium. Classification (GTDB taxonomy): domain Bacteria; phylum Pseudomonadota; class Gammaproteobacteria; order UBA6429; family Thiohalophilaceae; genus JARRJY01. The sequence goes on along the minus strand of JASFOS010000043.1, from coordinate 7,328 downwards.
TGACCATAAGCTGGCCCCTCCCAGTCGTGAAGAAATGAAAGGCGACATGGAGTCATTAATCCATCACTTTAAATTGTTCACCGAGGGTTACACCTTGCCTGCCGGTGAAGCTTATGCCGCTATTGAACATCCCAAGGGTGAGTTTGGTACGTATATTGTTTCCGATGGTGCCAACAAGCCATACCGTTTGAAAATTCGTCCACCTGGTTTTCCACACCTTGCCGCCATGAATGAAATGGCCAATGGCCATATGCTGGCTGACGTGGTGGCGATCATCGGTACCATGGATATCGTATTCGGGGAGATTGACCGATGAGCCTCGGTAGTAAGAAAGTTGAAAGCAAGCTACACCTGATTTCTGATGAATCACGTGCCGATATCGATCGCTGGATAGCCAAGTACCCGGCGGACCGAAAACAGTCAGCAGTGATGTCGGCACTACGCATTCTGCAGGATCAAAACGGCGGTTACCTGACTAATGACCTGATGGATGCCGTGGCCGAGTACCTGGAGATGGAACCCATCGCGGTGTACGAGGTGGCTACCTTTTATTCCATGTATGAACTGGAGCCGGTGGGTAAACACAAGATCTGCGTCTGTACCAATATCTCCTGCATGTTATGCGGTTCCGATACGGTGGTGCAGCATCTGCAAAAACGTTTAGGCATCAAGCTGGGTGAAACCTCGAGCGATGGTCGTTTCACCTTGAAAGAAGTGGAATGCCTGGGGGCCTGCGTCGATGCGCCGATGTTCCAGATTGGTGATACCTATTATGAAAAATTAACGCCGGAAAAAATCGACAAGATACTCGATAGTTTGAATTAACGCGTTAATTTGACCGAACTGATGACAATAACAATGATGATAAGCAAACAACACAAGGGGGGAGTGAACAATGGCAAATGAAGTTTGCTTCCGTACTCTGCACCTGGATAAAGCCTGGACGCTGGAAAGTTACCAGGGCGTGGGTGGCTACGAGGTACTGAAAAAAATCCTCGCAGAGAAAACCCCGGCAGAAGATCTCATTGAACAACTGAAAACCTCGGCACTGCGTGGCCGTGGTGGTGCCGGGTTCCCTACTGGCCTGAAGTGGAGTTTCATGCCGCGTAATGCGCCCGGTCAAAAATATATCGTCTGTAATTCCGATGAAGGTGAACCGGGTACCTGTAAAGACCGGGATATCCTGCGTTATAACCCGCATCAATTGATCGAAGGCATGATCATTGCCGGTTACTGTATTGGCGCCTCGGCCGGTTATAACTACATTCGTGGCGAGTTCTGGGAACCCTATGAACGTTTCGAGGGGGCACTCGAAGAAGCTTATAAAGCGGGCCTGCTGGGAAAAAATATCCTCGGTTCCGGTTTTGATTTTGACCTGTACACCCACCTGGGTGCCGGTGCCTATATCTGTGGTGAAGAAACCGCGTTGCTGGAATCCATTGAAGGCAAGAAGGGCCAGCCACGCTTTAAACCGCCATTCCCGGCCGGTTTTGGTTTATACGGTCGTCCCACCACGATCAATAACACTGAAACCCTGGCCTCGGTGCCGGTGATCCTGGAGAAGGGTGGTCAATGGTTCCTGGAAAAGGGCAAACCGAATAACGGCGGCACCAAGCTGTTTTGCGTCTCCGGTCATGTGAACAACCCGGGTAACTTCGAAGTCCCCATGGGCATGCCGTTTGCCGAGTTACTGGAACTGGCGGGCGGTGTACGCAGTGGTCATAAATTGAAGGCGGTCATTCCCGGTGGTTCATCGACGCCGGTGGTGCCCGGTGAAATCATGATGGACGTGGACATGGATTATGACTCGATTGCCAAGGCGGGCAGTATGCTTGGTGCCGGTTCGGTGATCGTGATGGACGAAACCACCTGCATGGTCAAGGCCCTGGCGCGCTTGTCGCATTTCTATTTCGAAGAATCCTGTGGTCAATGTACGCCGTGCCGTGAAGGGACCGGCTGGTTATCACGTATGGTGCACCGTATCGAGCATGGTCAGGGTCGTCCCGAAGATCTGGAATTGCTGGATGATGTGGCCAGCCGTATTGGTGGTCGAACCATCTGTGCGCTGGGTGATGCAGCGGCAATGCCGGTGCAAAGTTTCCTGAAACATTATCGCCATGAATTTGAATACCATATTGAGCATGGCAAATGCATGGTGTGATGAACGATAACAAGAAGAATTCTGTAAGAGAGACGTAACGACATGGTCAATATTGAAATTAACGGCATACCGCTTCAAGTAGAAGAAGGCTCGATGGTGATCGAGGCTGCGGATAATGCCGGTATTACCATTCCCCGTTTCTGTTACCACAAAAAACTTTCCGTTGCGGCCAACTGTCGCATGTGCCTGGTCGAGGTGGAAAAAGCACCCAAGCCGTTACCGGCCTGTGCAACACCAGTGACCGATGGGATGAAAGTCTTTACCAAGTCTCCGTTAGCCATTGATGCACAAAAGAGCGTGATGGAATTCCTGTTGATTAACCACCCGCTGGACTGTCCTATCTGTGACCAGGGTGGTGAGTGTGATCTGCAGGATATCGCGGTGGGTTATGGCAAATCGGTGTCGCGCTATACCGAGGGCAAGCGGGTTGTGGCGGACAAGAACATCGGATCATTGATCGCAACCGAAATGACGCGTTGTATTCACTGTACCCGCTGTGTGCGTTTTGGCCAGGAGATCGCCGGCATCATGGAACTGGGTGCCACGGGGCGTGGTGAACACACCCGTATCGGCACCTACGTGGAACGCACGGTGAGTTCGGAAATGTCAGGCAACGTGGTTGATCTTTGCCCGGTCGGTGCCTTGACCTCCAAGCCATACCGTTACAGTGGCCGTCCCTGGGAAAACAGGCAAATGGCCTCGGTTGCACCGCATGACTGCGTGGGCTCGAACGTGAATGTGGAAGTGCGTCGAGACAAGGTGATGCGGGTATTGCCACGCGAAAATGAAATGCTCAACGAGGTCTGGTTATCGGATCGTGACCGTTACAGTTATACCGCTTTGTATGGCGAGGACCGTCTTACCACGCCCATGATCAAACAGGGCGAACAGTGGCACGAAGTCGACTGGGAGACCGCACTGGGCTATGCCGTTGACGGGATTAAAGCGGTGCGTGATAACCACGGTATCGAACAACTGGGGGCACTGGTGTCACCCAGCTCAACCACCGAGGAAATGTACCTGCTGCAGAAACTGTTACGCGGTATCGGCTGCAACAACATCGATCATCGTTTACGCCAGTCTGATTTTAGTGACCAGGATATTGCCCCGGCTTTTCCTTCCTTGGGGCAAGGCGTGGCTGAGCTGGAAAACAACAATGCCGTGTTGTTAATCGGTTCCTGGACCAGGAAAGACCAACCAATCATTGGCCACCGCTTGCGGAAAGCGGCCAAGCAGGGCGCCAATATCATGGCGATAAACAGCCTGGATTATGACTTTAATTTACCGCTGGCTGAGAACATCGTGGTGCGCCCTTCGCAGATGAGTGCAGAGCTGGCCGCGGTCTGTAAAGCCCTGGCGACATTAACCGGCAAGTCGCTCCCGGATGATCTGAAAGGCATGCTGGAAAATATCGATAGTCATGATGGCCATCTCGAAATTGCCAAGCATTTGCACACTGCCGACAACGCCGCGGTATTGCTCGGTACCCAGGCCCATAACCAGCCCAACTTTGCTGATCTACGTGCGCTGGCCGGCCTTGTGGCGGACCTTTCCGGTAGCCGTTTGGGTTATCTCACCGAGGGCGCCAATGCTGCCGGTGCCTGGCTGGCTGGTGCTGTTTCGCATCGCGGAGCGGCGGGTGCATCAAGCACGGCTGGTAAAACCGCGGCGGATATGATTCATGATGGTATCAATGGCCTGATCATGCTGGGTATTGAGCCGGAGCGGGATTGTGCGAATTCGGGCAAGGCCTTGAGCCAGGTTAAAGACGCTGATTTCGTGGTGAGTTTGAGCAGTTTTGTCACGGAAACCATGAAAGACTACGCCGATGTGTTATTGCCCGTTACACCTTATACGGAAACCTCCGGTACTTACATCAACGTCGAAGGGCAATGGCAGAGTTTCGTTGGTAGCGTCCAGCCGCTGGGTGAAGCACGTCCCGCCTGGAAAGTATTGCGGGTACTGGGCAACCTGTTCAGGGTTGATGGTTTCGATTACGTCACCTCGGAAGAAGTGCGCGATGAATTAAAAGCGCTGTGCAGCTCAGTCACACCGGCTGCCAGCCACCCATGGCGTTGCCCGTCATCACTGGCGGCAGATAACCAGTTGGTGCGTATCGGTCACTTGCCTATTTATAGTGTCGATGCACTGGTACGTCGTTCTCAGCCTTTGCAGCAAACCAATGATGCCATGGCAGCGGTGGCTTATATGAATGCCTCGACCTCGCAGCAACTGGATGTGCAAGCGGCGGCGCAGGTTTTGGCGATACAGGGTGATTATTCAGCAACCCTCGACGTGATGATAGATGAAGCCATTCCTGATAACTGCGTCATGATACCCATGGCCGTTGAGGGTAGTAGCGGACTGGGAGATGGCTATGGCGAAATCGAAGTACGTCCGGTTTAGGGGTAACGAGGCATGATTGAGTGGTTAACAACATTAATTGAATCGGATGCATTCCAGACGCTGGCCTGGATTATTGTCAAGATTGTTGCGATTACCTTGCCCTTGATGATCGCAGTCGCCTATTTCACCTATGCGGAGCGTAAAGTCATTGGCGCCATGCAGGTGCGTATCGGGCCTAACCGTGTCGGGTTCTTCGGTTTTCGTTTATGGGGTCTGGGTCAGCCGATTGCCGATGCGGTCAAGTTGATGTTCAAGGAAATTGTTATCCCGACCGGTGCCAACAAGGCGCTGTTCCTGATCAGCCCGGTGTTATCCATTGCACCGGCTCTGGCAGCGTGGGCCGTCATCCCGTTTGGTGACGAGATGGTATTGGCAGATATCAATGCCGGCCTGTTATACGTACTGGCGATTACCTCGATCGGTGTTTACGGTGTCATTATCGCGGGCTGGGCCTCCAACTCCAAGTATGCTTTGCTCGGTGCAATGCGTTCGGCGGCACAAATTGTCTCCTATGAAATTGCCATGGGTTTTGCCCTGGTGGGCGTGTTGATGGCGGCGGGTAGTTTGAACCTGGGCGAGATCGTAAACTCGCAGCGCGGAGAATGGGGACTGCTGAGCTGGTTCTGGATCCCGTTGTTACCGTTGTTTGGTGTTTATTTTATTTCCGGTGTCGCAGAGACCAACCGTGCCCCGTTTGACGTGGCAGAAGGCGAGTCAGAAATCGTCGCCGGTTTCCACGTGGAATATTCCGGTATGGCGTTCGCGGTATTTTTCCTGGCCGAATATGCCAACATGATCCTGATTGCCGCACTCACCTCGATCATGTTTTTGGGCGGCTGGTTATCACCGCTGCCTGCTTCAGCAATTAGCACCCTGGCTGATATCCCGGTTATCAGTACCCTGGTGGGTGACGGTATCCACTGGTTCTTTGCCAAGATGGCGATCTTCATGTTTGCCTTCCTGTGGTTCCGCGCCACGTTCCCACGTTATCGTTATGATCAGATCATGCGCCTGGGCTGGAAGGTCTTTATTCCGATCACCATTGTCTGGTTGCTGGTATTGGGTATTGCAATATTGATGGGTCTGCCACCCTGGTTCAGTGCAGCGTAATCTCCAGGATATTATTATGAGTCGATTAATTAGAATCCTTAAAAGTCTGACACTGAAAGAACTGCGTAGTGGTTTATGGGTAACATTACGTCATTTCTTTGTGAAAAAAGTCACCCTGATGTACCCGGAAGAAAAGACGCCGTTATCACCGCGTTTTCGTGGACTGCATGCACTGCGTCGCTATCCGAACGGGGAAGAACGTTGTATTGCCTGTAAGTTATGTGAAGCGGTATGCCCGGCACTGGCGATCACGATTGAGTCCGAAGAACGTGATGATGGCACCCGTCGTACTACCCGTTACGATATTGATTTAACCAAGTGTATCTTTTGCGGGTACTGTGAGGAGTCCTGCCCGGTTGACTCGATCGTTGAAACACATATTTTTGAATACCACGGTGAACAACGTGGTGACCTGTACATGACAAAAGAAAAATTACTGGCAGTGGGTGACAAGTATGAAAAAGAAATTGCTGCCGCTCGCAACCAGGACGCTGCTTACCGATAAGAGACTGAATAATGGGTATTGAAAAACTGCTTTTTTATATTAACTCGGTCGTGGTGATCTTCAGTGCCACGATGGTCATCACGGTGAGAAACCCGGTGCAGGCAGCACTGTACCTGGTATTAACGTTTTTTGCCTGTGCGGGCATCTGGATGTTGCTGGAAGCCGAATTCCTGGCCATCGCACTGGTACTGGTTTACGTGGGTGCCGTAATGGTGTTGTTCCTGTTCGTGGTGATGATGCTGGATATCAATATTGCCCGCATGCGCGAGGGCTTCATCAAGTTTCTGCCGGTCGGCATCTTCTTTGCCGTGGTAATGGGACTGATGATGGGGGTGATCGTCGGTCCCGAGTATTTTGGACTGGAGAAAGTGGCAGAGCCGACTCGTCACCCGGCTGGTTACAACAATACCGGTCAACTGGGCCTGGTTTTATATAGCGTGTATGTTTACCCGTTTGAAATTGCCTCCGTGATTCTGCTGGTGGCCATCGTGGCGGCGATTGCCTTGACATTGCGACGCCGGCCACAGACCAAGTACCAGAGTCCGGAAAAACAAGTAGCTGTTAAGCGTGATGATCGTGTACGTGTGGTCAGCATGCCTGCAGAAGAGAAGAAATAGAGCGAGTTATTCCTATGATAGCCTTATCGGATTACTTAATACTCGGTGCAATATTGTTCAGCTTGAGCGTGGCAGGTATTTTCCTTAACAAGAAAAACGTGATCGTGTTATTGATGGCGATTGAACTCATGTTGCTATCGGTTAACCTGAATTTTATCGCTTTCTCGCATTATCTGGGTGACAGTGCCGGGCAAATTTTCGTGTTCTTTATACTGACGGTAGCCGCGGCCGAGGCGGCCATTGGTCTTGCTATCCTGGTAGTACTGTTCCGTAACAAACGCACCATTAACGTTAAAGATCTGGATAGTCTGAAGGGGTAAAGCATGTTTGAGAATATGGAAACCATTTACCTCTGGATCGCGTTAGCACCACTCATCGGTTCTATCATCGCCGGTCTGTTTGGCAAACAGGTAGGCCGTGCCGGTGCGCACTGGGTAACGATAATCGGTGTTGGTATTTCATGCCTGTTATCCATGCTGGTGTTCAAACACATGGTGATTGACAGTGCCGAGGCCTACAATGGCGCGGT
>JASFOS010000042.1:0-16554 GCA_050116415.1 Thioalkalispiraceae bacterium | reverse complement strand
CCAAGTCAATCCTGTTTAACAACCGGGCCCGTGATGAGTTCGAGGACTTTTTCCATCGTGATGATACTTTTGGCCTGGGGGTCTGTAATGGTTGCCAGATGTTATCGCAGCTAAAGGATTTTATTCCCGGTGCCAGCCACTGGCCACGTTTCCTGCGTAACATCTCCGAGCAGTTTGAGGCACGTTTTTCCCTGGTTGAAGTGAATGATTCGCCCTCGATACTGCTGGCGGGGATGGCCGGGTCAAGGATGCCCATTGCGGTGGCACATGGCGAAGGCCGGGTCGTGTTCGATGAGCCGACCATGCAGGAGCGGGCACAGCAGCAAAACCTGGTTGCATTAAGCTACGTCGATCATTACGGCCAGGCCACGGAGCAGTACCCGCAGAACCCCAACGGCTCGCCCCACGGCATCACCGGGCTGACCAGCGAAGATGGGCGATTTACCATCATGATGCCGCACCCGGAGCGCGTGTTCAGGGCAGTGCAACATTCATGGTACCCTGACGACTGGGGCGAGGACGGGGCCTGGATGCGCCTGTTCCGTAATGCGCGAAACTGGCTCGGATGAGGGCCATCAAGCCGGTTTTTCCTGTAAAATACCGGCAGCATCGCCAACAGGTAGGCGGATTTGAATAGCCAGGTTTTTGAAAGTTGGTAATATTTGTACGTGTACCCTGCTAATATTAATAACGGGTTAGTACACAATAAGCATAACAATACAGGTAAGTTGGATTTATGCCTAAGTATAAACTACATGTAGATGATCTCCAGCAAGGCATGTTTGTCAGTGAGCTGGACCGTCCATGGAGTGAAACGGACTACCTTCTTGAAGGGGTGATGATCAACTCAGAGGATGATATCACCTCCCTGAAACGCTTCTGTCAGCATGTTTATGTGGATGCCGAGCGCACCTATCAATCGGTGGTGCCAAACCTCAAAGTGCTTTCACAAAAAACACAGGTGGTGCAACGCCCCAAGCTGAGCACGATTGAAAAGGAAGCCGAGGATGCGGAGCAGGAAAAAGTCACGTTCCAGCAGGAACTGCGACGTGCGCGCGATATCCATATGCGTACCCGGAGTTACATTGACAATGCCCTGGAAGATGTTCGCCTGGGTAAAAGTGTTGATACCGCTGCGGCCAAGGAACTGGTGAGCGGGATAACGGAAAGCCTGACCCGTAGCCCCAATGCCATGATGTGGCTCACCCACATGAAAAGTCGCGACGAGTACACCTCGATCCATTGCATGAATGTGTGTGTGCTGGCATTAAGCTTTGGCCGTACCCTGGGGCTGAGCAATACCGAACTGGCGGTGCTGGGACTGGGTGCCTTGCTGCACGACCTGGGCAAGATGCGCACCCCGCTTGAAATACTCAATAAGCCGGGGCGCCTGACGCGTGAAGAATACGAGGTCATGAAAAAACATTCCTACCTGGGCTTTGAGTTGTTAAAGAAACAGGGTGGTTTGCCGGAGTCGGTGCTTGATATCGTGTTGCATCATCATGAGCGTATTAACGGGGGGGGTTACCCGGATGGCCTGATGGGGCAGCAAATTGAACGCCTGGTACAGATTGTCTCGATCGTCGATGTTTATGATGCCATTACCAGTGACCGGTGTTACCACGATGGTATTGCGCCTTATGAAGCCCTTAAAAACATGTACGAGTGGGTCAACGAGAATTTTGAAAAAGAACTGGTTGAACAGTTTATCAAGTGCCTGGGCATATACCCCATTGGCAGCATGGTACAACTGAATACCGGCCAGACCGGAATCGTGGTTTCGGCCAGTGAAAAAAGCCGCTTGCGCCCGATTATCTTGTTGCTCATCAATAGCAAGGGTGAAAATTATACCCGCCCCAAACTCATCAACCTGTCACATCCGAAATGGGCGCGTGGCCCCAAGGCCCTGGAAATTCAGACCATCCTGCAGACCAGTGAATGTGATATCGATGTCCCCAAAGTGATTGCCAACGAATCATTTATCTAGCCTGAATTCCTTTTCACAAACCTGCGTTACATATCGAAAAAACTGTTTCCGGACGGGAAAGCATTATCAATCATGCTGATAACAATTAATTGATAATTTTGTTGGGTTTTTCATTATCCCGACTTTTTAATTTTGTTAGAATCCAGGCCTTCAATAGATGGATAGCAAATTATGACCGTGGCACTTAGCATAAAAAATCTGCGCAAGACCTACCGTAATGGTGTGGTCGCACTGAAAGGCGTTGACCTTGAAGTGCAGCAAGGTGATTTCTTTGCATTGCTTGGACCAAATGGAGCAGGCAAATCCACCACCATCGGTATCGTCTGCTCACTGGTGAATAAAACCAGTGGTGAAGTCAGCGTGTTTGGTCATGACATCGATCAGGAACTGGAAGCGGCAAAGAGTTGTATTGGCCTGGTACCGCAGGAATTTAATTTCAACCAGTTTGAGCCGGTTGAAGAAATCGTCATCAACCAGGGTGGTTATTACGGACTTGATAAGCATGTCGCAACACAACGGGCTGAATACTACCTGAAAAAACTCGGTCTCTGGGAAAAACGCCGTGAAATGGCCAGGCAACTTTCTGGAGGTATGAAACGTCGCCTGATGATTGCACGGGCCCTGGTGCATGAGCCAAAGTTACTTATACTGGATGAGCCAACTGCCGGGGTGGACATTGAAATTCGACGCTCTATGTGGAGTTTCCTGAGAGAAATCAACCAGAAGGGCACTACCATCATTCTTACAACCCATTACCTGGAAGAAGCGGAAAGTCTGTGTAAGAACATTGCCATTATCAATAACGGTGTCACGGTTGAAAACACTGACATGAATAACTTGCTGATGAAGTTGCACATCGAGTCTTTCATACTCAACCTGGATCAACCGGTAGGCAACAAGCTGGATGGTTTACAGTTTGACAAGGGCTGCGAAGTTGAAAAACAGGATGAAACCACCCTGGTCGCCAATGTATCAAAGGAATACCGTATCAACGATCTTTACGACGAACTCAGCAAACGTGATATCAAGGTATTAAGTATGCGCAACAAGTCCAATCGCCTGGAAGAACTCTTCCTGCGCCTGGTCGAGGGGCAAGCATGAACCTGCAACAACAGTACGCCGCGTTTCGAACCATACTGGTCAAGGAAATACTGCGCTTTATGCGTATCTGGGTGCAAACCGTGGTGCCGGCAGGCATCACCACCGCGCTTTATTTCGTTATTTTCGGTGAATTAATCGGTTCTCAGATCAGTGATATCGCGGGTTTCACTTACATGGACTATATCGTACCAGGCATCATACTGATGACGGTTATCAATAACGCCTATGCCAACGTGGTGTCGTCATTTTATGGCGCCAAGTTCCAGCGCCACGTCGAGGAAATGCTGGTTTCACCGATGCCCAACTACCTGATTATTATTGGCTTCGTGGCCGGTGGGGTCGCGCGCGGGTTGATAGTGGGCACGGTTGTGACATTCATCGCCATGTTCTTTACCGACTTCCAGGTGCATGATTACCTGGTGGCGATTAGCGTGGTGGTGCTTACGGCCATACTGTTTTCACTGGGCGGCTTTATCAACGCGATTTATGCCAATAGTTTTGATGATATTTCGATTATCCCGACCTTTGTACTGACACCGTTGACTTACCTGGGCGGGATTTTCTATTCCATCGACATGTTGCCCGGCTTCTGGCAGGACGTGTCACTGGTTAACCCGATCCTCTACATGATCAATGCATTTCGCTATGGCATGCTGGGCATTTCTGACATTCCAATGAGCACCGCGTTCGGAATTATTATCCTGTTTACCGCTGGCCTGTATGTGTTCTGTCTTTACCTGCTGAAAAAAGGTATTGGTATTCGTTCCTGAGGCCTGCTACTAAGACGTCTTTATACCTTGTTGAGCAGTTTATCCAGGGTACGGGTGGGTAACAGGCGTTTCAGGTAACCGAACAGGTAAGTGGGAAACGTAACATAGTAATGTGGCCGTGGCCTGTCGGCTTCCAGGGCATGAAGCACTTTTTTAAGTACAGCTTCAGGCGACAGGGTGAAGGGCACCGCTGGTCCCTCCTTGGCCAGGCGCGCTTCCATGGCGTTATATTGTTGCTTAAAACGACTGTTTTCTTTATCGATGGTTTTCTTGTAGACCTGGTAGGAATTATGACGAAACTTGCTTTCCACCGGGCCGGTCTCGATCAGGGAAACGTAGATGCCGGTCCCCATCAACTCCTGTCTCAGCGTATCGCTTAATCCTTCAATGGCGTATTTGCTGGCATTGTAGGCACCACGAAATTTCAGTGATACCAGGCCCAGCACCGAACTGTGCTGGATGACCCGGCCAGTACCTTGCTGGAGCATGACCGGCAACACCATGTTGGTCAGTTCGTGCCAGCCGAACACGTTGGTTTCGAATTGCTTGCGCAAGTTGTCAGTGCTGACATCTTCCAGGGCACCGGGTTGCCCATAGGCGCCGTTATTGAACAGTGCGTAGAGTTCGCCATCGGTTTCCTGCAAAACACGATGCACCGCATTTTTCATCGAAAGGCTGTCCGTCAGGTCCAGCTGCAATGCTTCCAGACCTTCCTCGCGCAGTTTTTGCACATCCTCGTCTTTCCTGGCCGAGGCAAAAACCCGGTAGCCACGTTGTTTCAAACCATGTGCGACACAATAGCCTATACCCGAAGAACAGCCGGTGATTAAGATACTTTTTTGTTTGTTCATGCCAGTAATACTGCAACAATTCCGGTAAGAAAAATACCATCGAAAGTCCCGGCGCCACCAATCGAGGCAATCGGGGCACCCAGGCGAGGAATATCCTTCAGCCTCAGGATGTCTGCTCCGATCAGTACCCCCATGGTGCCGCAAATATAGGCCAGTGGTGCACTGTGTTGCGGGGCAAGCAGGATCGCCACGAGTGCGGCACTGAAGGGCGCAATGAAAATAGGCATGCCGATACCCAGCCCTTTAACCGGGCGGCTGACCATATAGCAGATGAAGCTGACAATAAAGATGGCGAAGATAACTTTTGTCAATGCAATCGGGGTGATGCTGACCAGGTAAATGGAAAATATGATGGGTACCAGGGCGCCACCCATGTTAATGGCGATGATCGTTTCCTTGGGGTCAAATAATGGTTTGAAGGGCAACCATTGGGCAAAGGGGTTTTTGATCGGTTCCACGTCGGGGGGGATGGCGACCCTGGTGATCGGTAGATTAATGCCACTGCCAATCAAGGTGACAACCAATAATAACATCGCGCTATGCGGGGCCAGTCCAAGCTTATCCAGCGCGATAGAGAACAGCCCCAGTTGCAATATCAGCAGCAGGAAGATGAGGAGAAAGACAAAGATAAATATCTGCAGGGGTGGTAACGGTGGACGCATTAGCCAAGCCAGTTTTTGAGCTGTTGTGCAATCAGTGGAACAATCGATACAGCGTTAGTTTTATGAGGAATGCTATCACTACTCCATAGCTGTTTGATACCCGCTTGTTCAAGTTTCTGCGCGGTATCATCATCATACAAGGCATGGGTGACCATGGCATAAATGTCTTTGGCGCCTGATTGTTTCAGCTGGCGCGTGATTTCTATGAGCGTACCACCACTGCTGATGACGTCATCAACCAGCACAATATCTTTTCCGTTGAAATCATGTTCCGGTAACTGAACGGTGACATGCTGATCATCATGACGTGTCTTGCTGGCGGCGGCAAAAGCTAATGCGCATGGTTCAGCAATTTGTTGTACCCATTGTTGTGACTCTTCATCAGGCCCGAGTAGCAGTGCCTGGATGTTTTGTTGTTTGAGGAAGTCGCCGAAAAGTGGTGCCGCGCTGATGTGGATTGCATTGGTTCCCGGAAATACCAGTTCAAGCGACTTGCTGCGATGCAAGTGTGCATCAACGGTAATAAGGTTATCAAACAGGTTGGCCAGGTACTGGCCTATGATTTTCTGGCTGACGGCCTCACCTTCGTTAAAGGCGATATCCTGGCGCATGTAACACAGGTAAGGAGCGACCAGAGATGTTTTGTTACAGCCGTACTCCCTTAGCGTTTCAACCATGAGTAACAGTTCAATCAGCTTGTTGTTGGGGTGCTCAAGACCACAATAAACAATCGTGTGTTCGATAGAGATTAAAGGTAGTGTTACCCGGCTTTCCTGATCAGGAAAATGGTGAATATCAGCTACCGCAAACGGGAGACCCAACGAATCGGCCAGTTGCCGGGCCTGGCTCTGGTATTGCGGAAAGCTCAGGATGACACTCACTTATACCTCCAGGTAAGTTCGTGCAATCTCGTCAGCGTGACCGATACGATAACCGTTATTGCTCTGTGCCAGTTGACAGGCAAAGTCGAAATCAGCCGGGAACATGGCGTGGATGCAATAGAGTGCTTCACCTTTTACAACGCGGTCGCCCAGTTTTTTCAACAAGGCAACACCGGACTGTTTATCCATCGGGGCACCGGCGAGGTGGGCAATACGTGCCAGTTGATAGTTATCGATATGTGTCACCACGCCATCTGCGGGGGCCAGAAATTCTTTTTTCAGGGTGGCTTCTTCAGTCGGGGCAGCGGTGCCTTGTGATTCGATAATGGATAACATTTTATCCAGTGCCTTGCCGCTTTCGAGTATTTCGCAGGCCAGCGGATAGCCCTGTCCGCCACGCACCGCCGGGTCAAATTCCAGGATACGCCCAGCCAGGTGCAGCGCTTTATGCCGCAGGTCAGCGGGGGCGTCCGGGTGATTTTCCAGTACCTGCATCACGTCATGCGCCTCGAGCACAGGACCGATTCCGTTACCGATGGGCTGGCTGCCGTCGGTGATAATGGTTTCGAGATGCAGGCCCAGTCGATCACCAATGTATTCAAACAATTTGCGCAATCGTAACGCCTGGGTCATGTGTCGCACCTTGGCGGTGGGACCGACCGGGATATCGATCAGCAAGTGGGTGGCGCCGGCCGCCAGTTTTTTTGACAGGATCGAGGCTACCAGCTGACCCTCGGAATCAATACCCAGCGGGCGTTCAACGGAAATCAAGATGTCGTCAGCAGGAGCAAGATGGGCCTTACCGCCCCAGGCAAGACAGGCCCGGTTGTGTTCAACTACCTGGCGCATGGCGCTGGGCGAAAGGTTTACATTGGCCAGTACCGACATGGTGTCGGCGGTGCCGGCTGGCGAGGTAATGGCGCGACTGGACGTTTTGGGCATCAGTAAACCGTGCTCCGCGACAATGGGAACGATGATCATCGTGGTTCGATTGCCTGGAATGCCGCCGATACAGTGTTTGTCGACAACGATTTCTTCATTCCAGTGCAGTTGCTCACCACTTTCTGTCATCGCCTGGGTGAGGTGTAGTACTTCTTCGCGATCCAGGCTATTTTGCGCAGAAGCAACCAGGAACGCGGACATTTCCAGCTTGGAGTAACGTTTCTCGGTAATGTCACGCGTGATATCCCTGAAATCTTCCAGGCTCAGCCGGTGGCCGGCGATTTTCCTTCGTACTGCATCCATCGAGGAAGGTGGACCGGAATGGCTGATAAACGCACGGTGACCTTCAGACAGGTCGAGTTGCTGGAAGGCCTGTTCAGCCAATCCCAGTTCATCGGGGCAGACGATCGCTTCGTCATCGACCACGTTCAGTACGGCGATGATGCGCCGGCCATTGGCCTTGATTTCCACTTTACTTAACGCCTGGAAACCTTCCGCCCGGTAGATTTCACAGTTACGGTGCAGGTAAGCAACATTTTCGTGATAGGTATCGATGGCAACACGTCGTAATTTCAGGTCGCCCACCTGCTGTTGTTCAGTTTGTGATGTTGGGGATTCGCTCATGCAGCCTGCTCTTATCGGTTACCAAGACGTTATCGCATTGTGTCAGCTTCGTGGTGAAAAAGTCTTGTGCTGGATCAAACTTGATCGAGTCGTTTGATTTATAATTTATAACAAAATAAATGATTTTTCAGGACAGCTTTTATGAGTAAACCCACCAGGCAGGAACTGGCCAGCGCGCTGGAGCAGGCCAAATACTTGCGTGAATCCGATCAGGATAACCATTTCATCGCCAAAGCCTTGCTGAGTTGTCATTACCAGGCGGGGTATTTGCGGGAGGTCTTCCATGCCGTTGAGCATTTCCTGAACAGCGGTATGTCTGAAACTGAACACCGTAAACTGCTCAAGGCAGTGGAAAAGGCGCGCCAACTCGATGAGTATGTTTCCCACCGTGAACACACCGATCTGGGTTTAAGCTAGGCCTTATCGGCAAATTAGCTTGTTTATACATGGAGTCGAGGCGCGGCAATCGCTATAATAGCGCGCTTTGGTTTTGCTGGCGGGCTTCAGCTCACCCGGCATGACCCGTATTTTGACAATCTTTGACGAAAAATGCTTGCAAATCAATGTATTGCAGGTTTGTTTTTTTTCGTCCCTAGCTAAAACACAGGATTAGGATTCATGCGCACTCATTATTGCGGCGAGGTAAACGAAAAACTTATCGATCAGGAAGTGACTGTCTGCGGCTGGGTTCACAGGCGCCGTGATCATGGCGGGGTTATCTTCATCGATTTGCGTGATCGCGAGGGCCTGCTGCAGGTTGTCTATGATCCTGATATCCCGGACGTTTTTTCGACCGCCGAACGCGTGCGTAGTGAATTTGTGCTGCAGGTGAAGGGCAAGGTGCGAGCTCGCCCGGAAGGCACGGAAAATCCCGAGATGCCCACCGGTAAAGTCGAGGTGCTGGGCAAAGAGCTGACCATCCTGAACGTGTCAGAGACGCCGCCGTTCCAGCTGGATGATGATGATGTATCCGAAGAGCACCGTCTGCGTTATCGTTACGTAGATTTGCGGCGCCCGGAAATGCTTAACCGCTTGCGGCTGCGCTCGAAAATCACCAACCTGATGCGCAATTTCCTTGATGAGCATGGTTTCATGGATATCGAAACCCCGATGCTGACCAAGGCAACACCGGAAGGCGCACGCGACTACCTGGTCCCCAGCCGTACTCACGAAGGCTCATTTTTTGCCTTGCCCCAGTCACCGCAGATATTCAAGCAATTATTGATGATGTCCGGCATGGATCGTTATTACCAGGTGGTGCGTTGTTTCCGCGATGAGGATTTACGTGCCGATCGCCAGCCTGAATTTACCCAGCTGGATATCGAGACTTCCTTTATCGATGAAGACCAAATCATGGGCATGATGGAAGAGATGCTGCGCCGGGTGTTTGCCCAGGTGCTGGAAGTGCCCCTGCACGATCCGTTTCCGCGTATGAGCCACGCGGAAGCGATGGAGCGCTTCGGCTCCGATAAGCCGGATCTGCGTATTCCGCTGGAACTGGTCGACGTGGCGGACGTGATGAGCGAGGTGGAGTTCAAGGTATTCAGCGGTCCGGCGAAGGATCCCAAGGGGCGTGTGGCGGCGTTACGGGTGCCAAAAGGTTGTGAACTGACCCGCAAGGAAATTGATGATTACACCAAGTATGTGGGTATCTACGGTGCCAAGGGCCTGGCCTATATCAAGGTCAACGAATGGGCCAAGGGCAGGGAAGGCTTGCAATCACCGATTCTCAAGTTCCTGCCGGATGAAGCGGTCTCGGCCATTATGGAACGTACCGCGGCAGAGGATGGTGACCTGATTTTCTTCGGTGCTGATAAAGCCACGGTGGTCAACGAGGCGCTGGGCGCACTGCGCGTCAAGCTGGGCCATGACCTGGATATGGTCGAGCACGGCTGGAAACCGCTGTGGGTGGTCGATTTCCCCATGTTCGAGTGGGACGAAAAAGCCAACCGCTACACCGCCTTGCACCACCCGTTTACTTCACCTAGTGAAGACGACATTGACAAGCTGGAAAGCGATCCGGGCAACTGCATGTCACGCGCTTATGACATGGTGTTAAACGGTACCGAAGTTGGTGGCGGATCCATGCGTATTTATCGTGAGCAGGTACAGAAAAAAGTCTTCAAGGCACTGGGTATCAGCGATGAAGAGGCCAACGACAAATTTGGCTTCCTGCTGGATGCCCTGAAGTATGGTTGTCCCCCGCATGGCGGGATTGCCTTTGGCCTCGACCGGCTCGTGATGTTGATGACCGGTGCCCAGTCCATTCGTGATGTGATGGCCTTCCCCAAAACCCAGAGCGCCAGCTGCCTGTTGACCCAGGCTCCTTCTGAAGTCAGCGATGCCCAGCTGCGCGAGCTGCATATCAAGCTGCGTAAACCTGCCGCCGAAAAGGCTGAATAAATACATAAAAATCAGATAGTTAAGCAATATTGCGGGCAGCCTGGAAAGGTTGCCCGTATTGCTTTTAGGGTCTCATGCTTTTTTATTTTGTGCCGATAAATAGCTAACAATTCGATGAGTGCTGACGCGGTGTACAGCACATAAAACATGGTTATGATATGGTCACTGAGTCCTGCCTGTATCAATCAGGACTAGCCCAATAATAATATAGAGTAAAGGGCCGCTTGGAGAGGGTGTGAAAAAGCCTTACTGGAAAACAGACTGGTTTATTGGTTTATTGGTGATGCTGGTATTTCTATTGCTGGCAGATACACCTTTTATCCGTTCACTGGAATGGCATGCCTATGACCTGGGTATGCGCTTTTCCTCAAACAAGCCTGCCAGCAAAGACGTGGTGGTGGTCGCCATCGATGACAAATCCATCCAGGAAATCGGCGCCTGGCCCTGGCCGCGCGATGTACTGGCGGAAGCGACCCGCCAGCTTGCCCGGGCGCGTCCCGAAGTGATCGGTTTTTCCATGCCGTTTGATGTCAGGCAAAGTGTCCACGGCCTGGAACAACTCGAGAAATTACAAAAGGTGCTCAAGGCGGAACGTGCCATGAGTCGACGGGTACAAAGGGTATTCAGGCAGACGGAGTCCAGCATGAATACCGACCAGATCCTGGCATCCACGTTCAGGACAGCCGGACGGATTGTGCTGGCCATGCCCTATAGCAGTAACGTCAATACCACTACGGGTGCAGTCACCCTGCCGGATTATCTCTCCAAGTTTACCCTGCGCGACATTGTAAAACCCAAACAACAAACCGCCTTACAAAAATGGTGGCAGGGTGAGCCGGTACCCGTGGCGGATGTGGTTTATCCACCTATTGAGGTACTGAGCCGGCAGGTTGGTGGCGCCGGCGTGATCAACATGAACAGCGTCAAGGATGAACATAGCCATAACGTGCCCCTGGTCATACGCTACGGCGATCAATACCTGCCTTCTTTTGCCTTGATGCTGGCGGTACGTAACCAGGGCCTGGCAACCAGCAGTATCAAGGTGAATATCGGCGACATGCTACTGCTGGATGACACACCGATTACCACGGATAAAAACCTGCATATCTATCCACGCTTTTACAAGAGCCGTGAGGGCGAACCCACTTTCAATACCTACCCAATCGTTGATGTGATCAATGGCCAGGTTCCTGCGGAACAAATCAGGGATAAAACCGTGATCGTCGGATTAACTTCACGCCAGTATGTGGCACCACTGGAAACTCCGATTGGCGAGATGATGCCGCAAACCATGATCAACGCTCACACCGTTTCAAGCCTGTTGAACAAGGAACTGTATAAAGTACCGGAATGGACGTCATGGGTGCAGAAAGCGGTGATTGTGGTGATTGGCCTGTACCTGATGTTTCTATTGACCCGTTTTCGCATTAGCACCGGTTTCGTGGTCAGCATCCTGTTATTAATCGGTATCTTGAATGCCCATTTTATCCTGATGATCGCCGAGTCGACCTGGTTGCCGCTGATGGCTGCCGCCATGACCTTGATCATCGGCCACCTGCTGCTGGGTGCCAAGCGCTTGCTGGAAGAAAACGTGCAACGGGTGCACACGGAGTTATCCGAAGCCAACAAGTTACTCGGTCAATCCTTTCATTCACAGGGCCAGCTTGACCAGGCCTTTGAAAAATATCGTCGCTGTGAAATTGATGCTTCCGTGTTAAACCAGCTTTACAACCTGGGGCTTGATTATGAACGTAAGCGTCAGTTCAACAAGGCCGTCCCGGTGTTCAAGTTTATCGAGTCCTATGATCCCAACTACAGTGATGTAAAAGATCGCCTGAATCGAAACCAGGAAGTTTCCGAGGCGGTGGTGCTGGGCAGTGGTTCGGCCAGCAACTCGAATGGCACCCTGGTGATCAGCAATTCAGGCATGCAGAAACCGATGCTGGGACGTTACCAGATCGACAAGGAACTGGGTCGCGGTGCCATGGGTATGGTTTACCTGGGGCATGATCCAAAGATTGGACGCACGGTTGCCATTAAAACCATGATGCTCTCGCAGGAGTTCGAAGGCGATAAACTGGATGATGTGAAGAAACGTTTCTTCCGTGAAGCGGAAACGGCTGGCCGACTTAATCATCCCAATATCGTTACGGTTTATGATGTAGGCGAAGACCAGGAGCTTGCCTATATCGCGATGGATTACCTGAAGGGCAATGACCTGATGAGCTACTGTAAACCGGAAACATTACTCCCGGCACGTAAGGTATTTGATATCGTGATGCATGTGGCCGAGGCGCTGGATTATGCGCACCAGCAGCACGTTGTGCACCGGGACATCAAACCGGCTAACATTATTTACGATGAAGAATCAGGCACCACCAAGGTGACTGATTTCGGCGTGGCCTGCCTGACTGACTCGAGCAAAACCAAAACCGGAACAATTTTGGGCAGCCCGTCCTATATGTCACCGGAACAACTGGCAGGTAAAAAAGTGGATGGGCGTTCCGATCTGTTTTCACTGGGTGTGACCTTGTATCAAATGCTGGCCGGGGAACTGCCGTTTATTGGTGACTCGCTGGCAAGTTTGATGTACAAGATTACCAATGAAAAACATCCCGATATCAGAATGTTTCGCCCTGACTTACCGGCCTGTGTCAGTAAGCTAATTAACAAAGCGTTACACAAGGATATTGAGCGACGTTTTCAGTCTGGCACGCAAATGGCTGCCTCGATGCAACGTTGTTACGAACGATTACATAAAACAAGATAGGATGATGGCAGCTTGTGATTAGTGAAGGTTCAAAATTGATTGTGAATGGATTGACCCATGTCGGGCAGGTCCGTGAACATAATGAAGACTATATCGACTGGGATGTTAGCAGAGGTCTGATCATGCTTGCAGATGGTATGGGCGGACATAATGCCGGTGAAGTGGCCAGCGCGCTAGCCGTCAACAGTATCAAGGAGGCCTTGTACGAAGTCCTGAATCCCGAGAATCCGATCGAGGATCTCAATAATATGGATATCGTTCGCCAGGCCATTATTTATGCCAATGATGAAATCAATCGTCATTCGCTGGAACACCCGGCCTGTGCCGGCATGGGCACCACGATCGCGGTCAGCCTGTTCAACGAAAATTCGGTGGTATTCGCCCATGTGGGTGATTCACGCATCTACCGGTTCAGGGATAATAAGCTGGAACAGGTGACCACCGATCACTCGCTGGTTCAGGAAATGGTAGATAACGGCTTTCTCACCCAGGAAGAAGCGCTGGAGTCCAATAGCCGCAACCTGATTACCCGGGCGCTGGGCATTGCCGATGAAGTTGATGTTGATGTCAACCAGGATAGCGCCGAAGTCGGTGATACCTACCTGTACTGTTCGGATGGCCTGACCGACCTGGTAACAGATAGCGAGATTGAGGCTGTTCTCGTAGAATGCGAGGGACATACTGACCAGGCAGCACAAAAACTGGTAGATTTGGCCAACGAGAAAGGTGGCAAGGATAATATTTCAGTAATTCTGGTAAGCTTACAGGAGGCTTATTCAGATAATGTCGGGCTTGATGAGTCAAGTACTACAATCACGATAGATACAGCAGGTGAAGAGAATGGCGAAGTTAATACTGACACATGAAGGTGCAGTGATTAAGGAGTTTAACCTGGACAAGGAACGCACTACGGTCGGGCGTAAACCCAGTAACGATATCCAGCTCGATGACCCGACGGTGAGTGGTCAGCATGCGGTTTTCCTGAACCTGCAGAATATCTATATCGAAGACCTTAACAGCACCAACGGTACCTTGCTCAATGGCAAGAAAGTTAACAAGCGCCAGCTTGAGCATGGCGACGTGGTACGGATTGGTCATCATGAAATGAAGTTCATCAATGAAAATGCCCAGGATTTCGAGTCCACGGTCATCATCCAGGCTGAACCGGTCAGTGATACCACCCAGGCACCGGCGGGCAAACCCATTTTGAAAGTGATTAACGGTCCCAGGTCAGGTGCAACCATCGAGTTGAACAAGGCCTACACCACATTGGGCCAGCCGGGTGGGCAGGTGGCCGTGATTGCACGGCGAGGTACAAATTATTTCCTGATGCAAATGGGTGGTACCGGGCAGGCCTCGCACCCCAAGTTGAATGACGTTGAAATGAGCGCAGAAAGCATGCAGCTGAAGAAAGGCGACGTCATCGAAGTTGCTGGCACGCGTGTCGAATTTACCGCCGCCTGATGTCGATTGGAGTTTTAAATGGCAAAATTATTACTCAAGCATGAAGGACTGACACTCAACAGTTTTGAACTGGACAAGGACGAATTTTATATCGGTCGCAAATCCAACAATGATATTCAGCTCGATGATCCGGCTGTCAGCAGCCGACATGTCCGCCTGATCAGGCAGAAAAATGAGTACCTGGAAGGGCATGATGATTACTTCATCGAGGATATGGGAAGTACCAACGGCACCCTGGTTAATGAAAAGGAAGTCACCCAGCAGTTGTTGAAGCATGGCGATGAAATCCAGATTGGTAACCATCATTTCCGGTTTGATAATGAAGCGCACGAGGTCGACCCGGAACGCACGGCGATTTACCTGTCCGATCGCGACTAATTTCTTTTTCGAAGCGTTTTCCTCCGGAATTTCCCCCTGCCATGGGCAAAAATACCGTGCAGATGATAGAATTGCGCAGTTATTTTTTGACTTGATTGCAAAGAGGTACTTTCATGGCCGGACACAGTAAATGGGCCAACATCAAACATCGAAAAGCCGCCCAGGATGCCAAGCGCGGCAAGATTTTCACCAAGTTGATTCGTGAAATCGTGGTTGCCGCCAAGATGGGGGGCGCCGACCAGGACAGTAATCCGCGTCTGCGTGATGCGGTGAGCAAGGCACTCAGTGCCAACATGAAAAAAGACACCGTGGAAAATGCCATCAAGCGCGGTGCGGGGGCCGGCGAGGGCGAAAATTACGATGAAATTCGCTACGAAGGCTACGGTCCATCCGGTGTCGCGGTGATGGTGGATTGCTTGACGGATAACCGCAATCGGACGGTTTCCGAAGTACGCCATGCATTCAGTAAAACCGGTGGCAACCTGGGTACCGATGGCTCGGTTTCCTACCTGTTCAGCAAAATTGGCACCCTGAGCTTCCCGGCTGGCAGTGATGAAGATCGCATCATGGAAGTGGCGCTGGAAGCCGGCGCCGAGGACGTGGAAACCAACGATGATGGTAGTATCGATGTTACCACCGAGCCGGAATCATTCACCGATATCAAGGAAGCCATGATCGCCGCCGGCCTGCAGCCGGAAATCGCCGAGGTGACCATGAAACCTTCAACCAGCGTGGATTTGGAACTGGACGATGCCGAGAAAATCATGCGCCTGGTGGACATGCTGGAGGACCTGGACGATGTTCAGAATGTCTACACCAATGCCGATTTTTCCGATGAGGTCATGGCCCAGCTGGGATAATGCAAAAAGGGGGCGTCAGCCTCCTTTTTTCTTTGTATCTTTAGCCGGGAATCTTGTATCTTGCTATCTATGAGTGGATTTTCAGGCAAGCCCGGTTCAGCAAAACGTATTATGGGGATTGACCCGGGTTCCCGCTTTACCGGCTATGGTATCGTTGAAATGAATGGCAATCACATTCGCTGGGTGGCCAGTGGTTGTATCAAGGTCAAAGGTGATGACCTGGCCAGCAAGCTGCGGGTGATTGCGCAGGGGCTGGATGAACTGGTGGCCTTGCATCAGCCCGACGAGGTGGCCATTGAGCAGGTTTTCCTGCACCGTAACGTGGACTCGGCCCTTAAACTTGGGCAGGCCCGGGGCTGTGCGATTAGTACAGTGGCCATGCGGGCCTTGCCGGTCAGTGAATATTCACCAAGCCAGATCAAGAAATCCGTGGTGGGCAAAGGCAACGCGGCCAAAGATCAGGTGCAGCATATGATCAAGGCGCTGCTGTGTTTGTCGCGCATTCCCCAGGAAGATGCCGCAGATGCGCTGGCCGTGGCCGTCTGTCATGCCCAGAACTGCCAGACCCAGGGGCGTGTCACAACCATGAATCGCAGCGGACACCCGCTGGACGGGTTATCATTACGCCGTTCCGGTAGCCGACGTCGCCAGAGACGCTGGCGTTAGATTTTAATAAGTAAGCAATTATGATTGGTCGTTTAAAAGGCATATTAATCAGTAAACAACCCCCCGCTCTGTTACTTGATGTGCAGGGTGTCGGTTACGAGGTCGACGCCCCCATGTCGACCTTTTACCAGTTACCCGAAGTCGGTGAAGAAGTCATTTTGCACACCCACATGATCGTGCGCGAAGATGCGCAAC
>JASFOS010000041.1:0-16688 GCA_050116415.1 Thioalkalispiraceae bacterium | reverse complement strand
CGCAGCTGGACAGGGTTGGTGCATTTGCCTATTCCCCGGTGGAAGGGGCGAAAGCCAACCAGTTACCCGGCCATGTACCGGAAGAACTCCAGCAGGAACGTCTGCAACGTTTCATGGAAAAACAGGCGGCGATCAGTGCCGCCAAGTTACAAAACAAAATTGGCCAGCGCATGACGGTACTGGTCGATGGCCTGTCGGAAGACAGCCTGATGCTGGCGCGCTCCAGGGCCGATGCGCCGGAGATCGATGGCGTGGTGATACTCGATGGTGCCGATAATGTCCAGCCCGGCGATTTTATCGAGGTGGAAATTACTGGCGCTACCGAGCATGACCTGATTGGCAAACCGCTTGATGATCAATAGCTGATCCACCAAATTGACTCCGCCTGGACCATCGTCCCCGCAGCGGCTGCGAATCTTCAAACACCGCAAATGAACCAGCCGTTATACACTCGGAATCTCTGGTTAACATGGAAATGCCCGCCTAATGCGCACGGCCTGTTCAGGCGCTGAAAAGTCACAACACCATGACTTTGCTGTTTTGAACGTACTAAAATAACAGCTAACCGTAAGAATATTACCGACCCCCGACAACTAAAACATACTTAAAATATGGTTTTAGTTGTTTCTCAGCTTTTTGACTTATGTGCTTGAGCCCATAATTTATTTAAGATTGATTAAAAACTGGTCGATATTACCTGTTCGGATGTTCAAAGTTCTAAATACCCCTGAAAAATAACAAGTTAGCTATATAATTGCGCAGACCAGATGAGCCAGACAGATCCCTCAACAATTCGTGGCGTTTTTAACTCTTTTCTACAAAGGATAAAATCTAGCCCCGGACATGAATATGAACAGGCTTTCATCCGCCTGGCCATTGGCTGTAGCGTCATTCTCTATCTTGTCTCCTTGCACTTTTACAAGACCGTAGTTGTGTTTGATTTGATCGTGCAGCTTTTCTTGTTATTTGTCCTGGCCTGTGTCGCGATACTCTACTGGATTTACCGCAAACCGACACGCACACCGCTACGCTACCTGTTGAGCACCACGCTGGATATCAGCGGGATTTCATATACGATGTATCTGGGTGGTGAGTATGGCGCCTTACTGTATCCACTTTATTTATGGGTCACCTTTGGCTATGGCTTCCGTTTTGGTAAGCCTTTTCTTGCCTTTAGTGCCCTGCTCAGCATCATCGGACTGCTGGCGGTCTACTTTGCCTCTGCTTACTGGTACCAGCATCCGGCACTTTTCATTGGCCTGCTTGCCGGCCTGGTGTTATTACCGCTCTATGTCTCTACCCTGATTCACCACCTCGAGGATGCTGTTGAAGAAGCACGGGTTGCTAACAAGGCCAAAAGCCAGTTCCTCGCCAACATGAGTCATGAACTACGCACTCCACTCAACGGCATCATCGGCTCAAATGATTTGCTAAAAAGCAGCGCACTGACCATAGAGCAGCAGGAGTATTCCGAGACCATCGACTACTCGGTGAACACCCTGCTGGGCATCATCGAGAATATCCTGGATATTTCGCGCATCGAAGCGGGGCACATGACCGTTGAAAACAATGACTTCGATCTGCACCATCTATTACACCAGGTTACCCGCATGTTAAAACATCATGCCGCGGCCAAGGATCTTGCGCTGCGCCTGCGCATAGACCCTAATGTACCGTTTAGCCTGAACGGCGATGAAAAACATCTGCGCCAGGTGCTGGTTAACCTTGTTGGTAATGCCATAAAATATACCGAGGAAGGACATATCGAGGTCCATGCAGCCTTGGTCGAGCGTGCAGATGATTCCTGTAACCTCCGCTTCGAAATCATCGACACCGGGCCAGGCATCAAGGAAGAGGATCAGGCCACCTTGTTTGATCGCTTCACGCAGGTCGATAACTCTGATACACGCAAACAAACCGGCGCCGGCCTGGGGACGGCTATTGCCAAGAGCCTGGTGGAAAACCTTGGCGGAACAATTGGTGTTACGAGCACGCCGGGAGAAGGCTCGACATTCTGGTTCGAACTACCCTTCGCCATCCGACAGATTGACAAGCAGGCACAGGATGAACTCAATGATGCCTGCCTGTTATTTCTGCGTGATGAAAAAGATGATTTTAAAGAGATGCTGGAACTGCTCAATACCTGGGGCGTTACGGTTGTTGAAGCAACCACCGCAAAAAACGCCGTTAAAATTATCGACCTGGCGAACGAAACTCATTCAGCAATACATACCATTCTAATCGCCAAGCCACTTATAGAATTTAATCCAGGCCAGTTTATCAAACAGCTTCGCAATACCAGAATTCTTGATACGGCAAACGTTATCCTGCTTACTGATGAACTGGATAATGATACCAAACAATCCCTGCTTAGTACCGGCTTTGATTATATCTTACCGCACCATGTCAACAAGTCGATGTTATATAACGCGATCCACTCTTCACCTTTACTCATTTCCGATCACGAAAATGTCGAAACTTTCACAAGCCGCAAGCAAACAAAAAATGCACATCATTTCCGTATCCTGCTCGCAGAAGATAACGAGGTTAACCAACGTATTATCTCTCGCATGTTAGAGCAAGGCGGACATTCTGTTCATGTTGTGGCTAATGGTGAGGAAGCGCTTAATGCGCTGGACAACCAGGAGTTTGACTTGTGCATTTTTGATATGCAAATGCCCGTCATGGGCGGCTTGCAGGCAATCAACGTCTATCGCTATACCCACCCCGACAGTGAAATGCCTTTCATTATGTTGACGGCAAACGCCACCACAGAGGCGATTGAAAAATGCAAAGCCGCAAAAGTCGACATGTATTTAACAAAGCCGGTCCGTTCTAACCAGTTGCTGAATGCCGTAGAGTCCCTCGCCCCGGCAAACCCGGCGGCAGCTCCCGCAACACCAACGTCGAGCCTGCAAAAAGCGCCGGCTGCTGTGCATACAGAGTCAGCCACCAAGCCGGTACTGGATACCTCGCAACTGGATTTTGTGTGGGAAGACCAGGAAGAGATGCTTAACCTGGTAAATATTTTCTTACGTCAAAGCGTCAAGGTGCAAAACCAGCTTGAGCAGGCGCGCAGCGGGGATTTCAAAGCGTTCACCGATTCAGCGCACATGCTCAAAGGCATGGCTGGCCATATCGGTGCCACTGCCCTGTTGAATGCCGCTCACGACGCTGAGCAGGTTTCCCGTACTGACTACGAGCTACATGCAGACAGGTACCTGGAAAATATCTCCCGGGAAATTCCGCGAGCAAGTTTTGCCTTGTGGCAATATGCTCAACGAAATACCCGGACCAGTTCATCAAACTAGGCGTTGGCGACGGAAGCAACCAGTTTTTTCGTTGCCAGTTTACGATCCTGTGCCCTGACAAGGCGTTCCATGACACGCAATGATTCTTCATTGATATCCATTGCCGCCTCTACCCAGATATCTGCAATATCACGTAGTTCTTCAATGGTAATCGGGTTCAAACGATTGCGAGCCTGGTGAATTGCTATCCTTGCGCGTCGTTGTGCGCGGTGGCCTGCAATAAATTCCCTGACAGCTTTCTCGCCCTCACCTTCTTTGGCAAGTATATCTACCGCACCCATTTCATACAGGTCTGCTCCACTGTATTGTTCGCCCGATAACACCATTTTCTCAACCTGGCTGACAGGCATTCTGCGAGATAGAAAAGTATAAGCGCCCATACCAGGAAATAAATTAAACAGGATTTCAGGGAAGCCAAGTTTGGCGTTCTCCTCGACGACAACGACATTTGACGACAAGGCGCCTTCAAAACCGCCACCCAGTGCACTGCCTTGCACCAAGGCAATCGTTGTTATGCCATGGTTGATTTGTGTTGCGTTACTGTAACCACATTCAACACAATCATAGGCATACTGGCGCAACTTTTCACGCTTCCCTTCTTGTATATATTGGAAGAAAAGGTTCAGGTCCCCACCCAGGTTATAAACCTGGGGCACATCTGATGCACCAATAACATATTTAATGCCCCCCATCAGCTTGACCCGTGTATTCAAACCAATAATCTCTTTAAGAAGAGTTGGGGTAAAACAAGGCCTGGGAGAACCGCGCATATATGCCCAGATAGCCTGTAACTCTTCATCATAGTGAACACGTAATTCAGAGAATGATTCAGTGAACTGTAAATCAATATAATGCCCGTCTTGTACACTCATGGTTTTCCTCCTGCTACTTCCTGTTTGTCACGCTTGCGTTACGTATAAGTATTTATTATTCATGAAGCTAAAACTATGCCATTTATATTAAATTTTAGGCGTTACTGGCAAAAATACACTTTATTTTGCCCAAATCTGTGTCGTTGTCGGTGAAAAACGGGTTTCCAGTCAACCTTCACTGATAAGCAAATGAATTACAAGCAAAAACCATCAACCGTAAGAAGCGAATCAACAGGTCACTTGATTGACCGCCACAGAAAAAACAATGCTATTGTCATGGAGTTGGAGAAAATCGAGTCACCGGGCTTGAAAAGCCATAAACCTGGCTTACTTATGCGAGAGAATGATGGCTCTTTTTGGGGCAGGATAACCCTCAATACTTTTATTCCTGTCAGCCGGATCAAGAAAATCCTTTAATGACTGAAACTCCATCCATTCCGTGGCTCGCTGCTCCTCCACCGAGGTCTGGTTAACATCTACCAGGCGAATATTTTTCATGCCGCAACGTTGTAGCCAGCGTTCAAGCTGCTTGATGGAAGGAATAAACCAGACATTGCCCATGCGGGCATAACGATCTTCCGGCACCAGCACTTCGTTTTCACCAGCATCGATAATGAGTGTCTCCAGCACCAGTTCACCGCCCGGTTTTAAACAGCCCTTTAATTGCAGAATATGATCAATCGGTGAACGCCGGTGATAAAGCACCCCCATGGAAAACACCGTATCGAAGCCCTGTAACTGTTTGGGCACGTCATCAATGCCCACCGGCACCACGTCAACCTGGTGTTCACCCAGGTATTTCCTTAACACCTGGTATTGCATGATAAATAACGGTGTCGGATCAATGCCAATCACCCGTTCAGCACCTGCCCCCTTCATGCGCCAGCAGTGATAACCGTTACCACAGCCGACATCCAGCACGGTTTTACCCTGCAGCGGCTGTATATGATCCTTTAACCGATCCCACTTCCAGTCAGAATGCCATTCAGTATCAATATGGATACCGAACAGTTCGTAGGGCCCCTTGCGCCAGGGGCTTAGTTGCTTGAGTTGCTGCCGAAGTGCCTGGCGTTGCTCATCATTCACATCGTCGGCAATGCCGGCGCGCACCCTGTCAGCATCCAGTTCTACCGAAGACGGAACCAGCTCAGGCAAACTTTCTATTATCGACTGCCAGGCGGGAAGATCGCCATGACGCTGCCTGCTCAGTCCGTTTTCAATTTGTGCAGGTAAGATGCCTGCCCACTGTGCAAAAGCAGGCTGCTGCTGCATAAACGCAAGTAACGAGGTATAGTCATTCATTTGATGGCAAGTAACGAAACAAAATTAAAACACTGGAACCACAGGTGACTACGTGCAAAACCAACGGCGTTGAGGCGTTCCTGGTGTAGTTCCAGGGTGTCCGGGATCAGGACATTTTCCAGCGCGGTGCGCTTCTGGCTAATTTCCAGATCACTGTAACCATTGGCCTTTTTGAAAGCCAGTTGTAAAGCTTCCTGCTCATCCTGTTCCAGGTCGTTGGCAAAGATAATTTTCTCGGACAACACCAATACCCCACCGGGTCGTAAACCATCGTATATTTTTTTTACCATCTCGAAACGTGCTTCCGGGGCAATGAACTGCAGGGTAAAGTTCATCACCACCACCGATGCATTTTCGATTTCGATATCCTGGATATCGGAACAGACCAGTTCGGTTTTTGTCTGCGATGCTTCTATTGCCAGGTTGGCCTTGCATTGCTCGAGCATCGCCTCGGCATTATCGACCGCAATGATTTTGCATCCGCTCTGCCTGAGTTGCTTGCGCATGGAGAGCGTAGCCGCCCCCAGTGAACAACCCAGGTCATATATATTGGAATCGGGTTTAGCGTACTGGTCGGCAATCAGGCCAATCATGGTAATGATTGATTCATAACCGGGCACCGAACGACGAATCATGTCCGGGAACACGCGCGCCACTTTTTCATCGAAAGCAAAATCGACAATCATGGCTTTATTTTCAGCATAAATATCGTCTTTACTCATCCGGCTTTTAATACCTTTTTTTCAAACCAGTGTAAAACCTGGTCACCTTTCAGATAAAGAACCAGCACGGCAATACTCACACCCAGCAGATTGGCGAGCATGTCATGATACTCAAACATACGATACTCGCCCATACCCTGTAAGTACTCGACGGCAATACCCATGCCGATAAAGCCAAGCGCATACAGCAGGCGCCGATGCTGCCGATAGAGTTGGCCAAACCAGCCCATCAAGACTGCATAAGCAATGAAATGTTTCAGCTTGTCCCACAACTCGAAACCCAGTTCCGGTGGCTGCGGTGTTAACGATAAATACAACACCAGCACGATCATCCCCCAGCCCAACAACAGCCAGAATTTGTGATATCGCAACCTCATATAAACAGGTACAGTAATAGCGCGCCCAGCATTAACCGGTAGATGACAAACGGTAACATGCCCATACGCTCGAGTACTTTCAGGAATACGTGGATACAGAGGTAGGCGGTAACCGCTGAAAGTGCGGTCCCGATGAAAATGGCATTCCAGTCGACCTGGCCGGCTTGTAACAACTTGATGCTCTTGTATCCCCCGGCCATCAGGATCACGGGAATGGAAAGTAAAAACGAGAAGCGCGCCGCCGCACTACGCGTTAACCCCATCATCAAACCCGCCGTCATGGTAATCCCGGAACGGGAGGTTCCCGGAACCAGGGCCAGCACCTGTGCCAGGCCGATCACGATAATATCTTTCCAGTTGAGATGATGCTCGTCGCGCGCTCGCTTGCCCTGCACATCGGCCCACCATAACAACAGGCCAAAGCCGATGGTGGCCCAGGCAATCACCAGCGGTGAACGTAACACGGTATCCACCAGGTCGTGCAATAACAGGCCACCGGCGCCCACCGGAATCGTGGCGAGGATTACTGCCCAGGCAAGGCGACTGTCACCGACGGTTTTGCGTTGCAGGCATGAACGGCTCCAGTCCTTTGTCATCGACACAACATCATGGCGAAAATACCAGACCACCGCGCTGAGGGTACCCACGTGCACCGCCACGTCAAAGGCCAGTCCCTGGTCCGGCCATTCGCTGAGCACCGGCACCAGGATAAGATGCGCTGAACTTGAAATCGGCAAGAACTCGGTAAGCCCCTGTACCACAGCCAGCACGATGATTTGAATTAACGTCATGATCTTCTGTTCTCTTTTAGTTGTTATAAACGCTCGCGCATATCCATGGCAAAACCGGGCAACATCTCATCGGTGTTTTTACTGAACAGTATGACCTTGAAGCTTTCACCCATTTCCTGGGGTAACGTCAGACGGCGTATCTCGGTTGCCAGCCTGAGTTGTTGCTCCGCATCTTGCGCCGCCACTGTCTCGGCCAGTTCGTTTAAACCATTATCCATCAGGAATAACGCC
The DNA here is from genome assembly GCA_050116415.1 of Thioalkalispiraceae bacterium. Classification (GTDB taxonomy): domain Bacteria; phylum Pseudomonadota; class Gammaproteobacteria; order UBA6429; family Thiohalophilaceae; genus JARRJY01. The sequence continues at coordinate 9,082 of JASFOS010000041.1, read as the reverse complement.
TGCGCGGTATAACCGCGCACTTTCAAACCCGCATCCAGGGCCGCATCCGCCATGGCCGTGAAATCCACGTGCGCGGTAATATCCTGCAAGCCGGGATAAACAAAGGGATCATCATGCGCACGATGCCGGTAGTGGCACATCAAGGTCCCCTGTTGCCGCTGTGGATGATAATACTCATGCTGCGAGTATCCGTAATCGATCAGCAGGACCATACCTTGCTCCAGGCAACTGGCCAGGCTATGAATCCAGTCTTCAGCCGCCAGGTTGATTTCCGTGGTATAACCTTCCGGCAGTTCGCCCAGTTCTGACTCGATCATCCGCAAACGTTGCTGCAGGCGGGGCTGTGTTATTTCACGCGTGGCGTAACTGAACTGGCCATTAAACGTTACCCCCAGTTCCTGCCATTGGCCGTGTTGCCTGGTCACCCGGTGTACCGGCAAGGCGTCGAGCAATTCGTTGGCAATTACCACCCCGTTGAATCCGTGGGGTAAATCATCCAGCCAACTCACCCTCCCCAGTAAGTGCGGACAATGCTGTTGCAAGGTTTGCTGCTGGCGTTCACGCAGTTCCGCACTGCGTTCAAGGATCAAGTATTGCCCGGGCAAACTTCGACTGCTTTCCAGTTGTAATAAAATCGTTGCCGCCATGATGCCGGTACCGGCACCCACTTCCAGTATGTTGCCTTGCAGTTGGCTATCGGGCGTTAGTACACCTTGCAGCGCGTTGGCCAAACAGCGCGAAAACAGCGGCGAGATTTCCGGCGCGGTAATAAAATCACCGTCCTGTCCCAGTTTACGACTCCCGGCGCTGTAGTAACCCAGGCCGGGCGCATAGAGTACCTGTTCCATGTAATCGGCAAAAGACAGGAAACCATCCTGTGTCTCGATACAGGTATGGATATGCTCGACCAGTCGTTGACTGTGTTGTATCGCCTCGCTACCCGGCTCGGGTAAAGACAGCACCGGGGATCCGGCATCTGCTAAATTGTGTGTAAGATCCTGGTTCATCGCTTCTGGCTCATGGGCCGTGTTTTCCATTAAAATTTACATCACGTATGATGTCATGCCACGCATTCGTAAAAACCAAAGGATACCATAAGCATGCTGGACAATAAGGTCGTTCTTATCACAGGTGCAGCTCACCGAATTGGCGCCATGACTGCGCGCATGTTGCACGCCCAGGGCATGAACCTGGTATTGCATTATCGCAGTTCCGATGAGGCCGCCAAGGCCCTGCGCGATGAATTACTGGCCCAGCGGGCTGACTCGGTGATCCTGATCAAGGCCGATTTACACGAAACCCGTCAATTACCGAAAATGGTCAAGGCGGCCGAAGAACGCTGGGGACGCCTTGATGTTCTGATTAACAATGCCTCCAGTTTTTACAGCACCGAGATCGGCCATGTTACCGAGACACAGTGGGATGACCTGATCGGTTCAAACCTGAAGGCGCCGTTCTTCCTCTCCCAGGCGGCAGCGCCTTTTCTGAAACAACATCATGGCTGCATTGTGAACATCGTGGATATTCATGCGGAAAGGCCACTCAAGGCCTTCCCGGTCTACAGCATGGCCAAGGCTGGCCTGGTGATGATGACCAAGTCGCTGGCCTGCGAGCTGGGTCCGGAAATAAGGGTCAATGCCATAGCACCGGGGGCGATCCTCTGGCCGGAACACCTGGATGAAGCCGGCAAGGAAAAAATTGTTTCGCGTACTTTCCTGAAGCGCAAAGGGGAACCAACGGATATTGCGAAAGCGATTCTGTTCCTGATAAAAGATGCCGAGTACATGACCGGCCAGATACTGGCCGTCGATGGTGGCCGCAGCCTGAATTCTTAACCTACAAGTCGATATCGACTGGCCAAAGTGCCTGGCTTTGTTTATCAAACGCCGCCCACAACTCGGCAATGGTCTGCTGTTTTTCCGGGTGGACCACGTTCGGGGCGATATCCGCCAGTGGCCAGAGTACAAACGCGTTGCGGGTAATTTCTTCACGCGGAATCTCCAGCCCGTCTTCCTTGATGACCATATCGTCGTAGAGCAACAGGTCCAGATCAATCGTTCGGGACGAGAAACGCGGGCCACTGCGATCACGGCCATACTCATCCTCTATGGTATGTAATAGCGTGTTGACCTCGTGGATTTCCAGATCAGTACTGGCACCCACCACCAGGTTGAGAAAATTATCACCCGCAAAGCCGACTGCCTCACTTTCATACACCGGCGAAACCTGGATATCGGAAAAATACTGGCGTAACACGCTGACGGCACAACGCACGTTTTCTGACGGGTTGATATTACTGCCAATACTTATGAATATGCGCGCCATTTAAAATACCTGTTCATATATCAGGCCTTGTTACCACGTTCGATCAGGACACCCACATCACGCGCACCACGCACTGCACCCTGTTTATTCAGGCGCAGTTTTACCCACGGCACATTGAACTCGTTAAGGATAATTTCACAAATCCGTTCTGCCAGGGTTTCCACCAGCTGGAACTCGCTTTGCTCGACAAACGCGATGATGCGTTTTGCCACCGACTTGTAATCCAGCGTATCATCGATGGTGTCAGTGGCTGCTGCCTTGCGAATATCGGTGGCCATTTCGATATCCAGGCTGATGGTTTGCCTGACCCGGCGTTCCCAGTCAAAAATACCGATTACCGTGTCAATCCGCAGGTCATTAAGATAAATGATATCCATGTGATGCTCTTGTTAGGTTTTCATTTTTCAGCACAGAACTATACACTGCCAGGCATTCGCGCTCTATAATCGCCCCAGGAAAAAACACCATATTCGCCAAACTTATACCATGACATTACTCGACTACAGCCTGATTATCATCGCCTATTTATTTGGCTCCATTTCCACCGCCATCATTGTCTGTAAAATAATGGGGCTGCCGGACCCGCGTAGCGAGGGCTCGGGCAATCCCGGCGCGACCAACGTGCTACGCGTCGGCGGCAAGAAACCGGCAGCGATCACCCTGTTCGGTGACTTTATCAAAGGCCTGATCCCGGTAATGGTTGCCAGCTACCTGGCGGTCACTTCTCAAACCCTGGCGCTGGTCGGTATCGCCGCCTTCCTCGGTCATCTCTACCCGGTATTTTTCCATTTTAAAGGGGGCAAGGGTGTCGCCACCATGCTCGGGGTATTATTCGGCTTTTCCTGGATGGTGGGCCTGGCCACAGCCGCAACCTGGCTGTTCGTTGCCAAGGGATTGAAAATATCCTCGTTGTCCGCACTCATTGCCACCCTGCTGGCGCCCTTTTATGTCTGGTGGCTGGCTCCTTCACAACCGTTGGTTGTTATTACGGCGATCATGACCGCAATCCTGTACTGGCGACATCGCAATAATATCCAAAACCTGCTCAGCGGCAAGGAAAGCAAGATCGGTAAAAGCCGCTAGCAAAGGCCGCACCGGGCTGCATTTTGCACAAGCCGGTGCAGTTCGTCCGCGCTACAGCCGCTGAAGACTAGATAACAAACTTCTTGACCTGCGCCTGTAACTGAACCGCCAGATCATCCAGCACACTGCCGGCACTGGCCGCGTGACTGACCGCTTGCGCAGCATCGGTGGCCGTTTGAGAAATGTTAATGATGTTACGGTTGATGTCCTCGGCGACATGGCTTTGTTGCGTGGCAGCCGCGGCAATCTGGGTATTCATTTCACTGATGGTATTAATCGCACTGGTAATACCCTGCAGTGAGGCACCGGCCAGCGACGCCTGCTCCACGCCACTGTGTGCCTGTTCACGACCATTCTCCATCACCTGCACGGCATCCCTGGCACCCGATTGCAGTTTTTCAATCATGCCGTGAATTTCTTCGGTGGATTGCTGGGTACGACTGGCCAGGGTTCGCACCTCATCCGCCACTACCGCAAAACCTCTACCCTGTTCACCGGCCCGCGCCGCTTCGATCGCGGCATTTAATGCCAGCAGGTTAGTCTGGTCGGCGATTTCCTTGATAACTTCCAGCACCACACCGATATTGTCACTCTGGCTGTTCAATTCATTGATCACGTTGGCCGCCTGATCCACGCTTGATGCCAGGTTATTGATCACATTAATGGTCTCGGTAACAACTGTGCGGCCTTTCGTCGCCTCCTCATCGGCTGATTGCGCCGCGGTGGCAGCTTCCGATGCACTTCGTGCCACTTCCTGTACCGTTGCGGTCATCTCATTAATAGCCGTCGCGACCTGGTCAGTTTCGGATAACTGACGTTGCATGTTGTCATTGGCGGTTGAACTCAGGCTATTCATTTCCAGTGTTGCCGAGGTTAGCTGGTCTGCCGCATCGCGTGTGCCACTGATGGTGGCATCGATCTCATTCACATAATGGTTAAAGTCCTGGGCAAAGGTACTTTGCGCATTTTGCTTGCGATAACTGAGGTCGATCTTGCCGTCAGTCAGGCCAAGATGTTGACCGATTTCCTGGAGTTCAACTGACTGCAAGGCTTCCTTGTTAAATAAGGTAGCCATATAAACCAGGATCGCCGTTTCAAACACCACGTAAGCAGCATGAATCAACACCAGGTCAATCCCCGTGCGACTGTCAAACAGGTAAACCCCGGCATTGCCTGCCTGCAAGAAATTAAATGACAGGTGATGGACGGCGATCACTGCGGCGGCGGCCACAACCGGCTTCCAGTCACGGTAAAAAAGCAGGAACGCCAGCAACACGAAAATCCCGAAATGCACCTCGATCATGCCGTGTGCCTGGTGAATATGTAGCGCGGAAAACACCATGAACGCAGCCGCATTTACCAGGCGTGAGATCAATGTGCCACCAGATTTCATGTAAAGAAAAGTCGGTAGCAATACGGAGGGCAATCCGATCCACAATGCTTCCGCCATGGTGTCATACCATGTTGATAAACCTAGCGCCATCACGAACAGGAACCACATTACACCTACCATGATTTTGTCACCCTGCTTGTATAATACTGTCATTGAATCCGTGTTAACTTTCATCTGTGTATCCTTTATATTGATTTATTCTTGTCACCCCAGGAACAGAAACACCCCGTTGCCAATACGTTCAGTTGTTTCTTGTCTTGCCCTTTTGACATTTGCTCCAGTGTCTTTTCAACAAAGGCACCGTTCTTAACATTACATACTGCACCAACACTGTATGGCCCAAAATACATCAACTTGTTCTGTTCGTTTAATACTGCCACCGATGGCGTCGATGGCATGGCAGCGAATTCAACATCCTGTTCTGATATCACCTGCACCACGGCGGGATGACTGAAAGTCTGCCTGGCCCTGGCCAGCACCTTGTTTTTCAATGCTGGCTGTGATGTTCTGGCGACGATCACGAACTGGATATTCTGCTGTGCGTATTTTTCTATGAGTTCTTTTACATGCGGTTCGTTAAAGCGGTTACAACTGCAATCCGGATCCCAGAAGTGTACAAGGGTTACACGATCTGTATTGCTGCCTACTGTTTTAACCAGCGCCGCTAACTGGCCATCGAACTTATGCCCTTCGAAAAACACAACTTCTGTTTCAGAACCAAATTCACGCAGGTCCTTGAACTGGAACCACCAGAAACCTGAGACAACCACGGCCATCCATATCAATACTAAAAATATGGTAAAGCGATGAACGGATTGTGTTGCTTCTGCAGGCATGTTGTTTTGATTTGTAGTTCGAGTACTGTTTTATCGTACAAATACAAACAAAACTTGATAGCGAAGTGGGTTAAAACATAATTTCGCAAAGGTATTTAACAATTGTTCACATTTAGAAAGTGTCTTGGAATCTACACTGAATCCAGTTGAGACATGTCCCAGCGAGGGTTGGCGGTAAACAGCAGCGGTTCATGCTGGCCGGCCAGTAAGCGCTGACAACCGGCATAGGCAATCATCGCGCCATTGTCGGTACAGAATTCCGGGCGGGCATAGAATACCTCGGCGCGTTCTTTTTTCACCATGTGTTCAAGGCGAGTGCGCAGATGCTGGTTGGCGCTGACCCCGCCAGCGATGATCAAGCGGCTCAAACCGGTTTCCTGCAAGGCACGACGACACTTGATGGCCAGGGTTTCTACCACCGCGGTTTCAAACGCCAGGGCAATATCGGCCCGGGTTTGTTCGTCATCCCCCTCGGCATTGATGGTATTCAAGGTGAAGGTCTTCAAGCCGCTGAAACTGAAATCCAGGCCGGGCCGGTCCACCATGGGGCGCGGAAACTTGAAGCGATCCTTATGCCCTTTTTCTGCCAGCTTCGACACGGCAGGTCCACCGGGATAACCGAGCCCCAGCATCTTGGCGGTTTTATCGAACGCTTCGCCCGCCGCATCATCCAGTGATTCACCCAGTAATTCATACTGGCCGATGCCGTCAACCCGTACCAGCTGGGTATGGCCACCGGAAACCAGCAAGGCCACGAACGGGAATTCAGGGGGGTTGTCCTCCAGCATCGGTGCCAGCAGGTGGCCTTCCATGTGATGCACACCGATGGCCGGCACACCCCAGGCATAGGCCAGGCTGCGGCCAATACCGGCCCCGACCAGCAGCGCCCCCACCAGCCCCGGCCCCGCAGTATAGGCCACGCCATCGATATCGGTCTTGGCCAGGGCAGCCTCGTTCAGTACCTGTTCGACCAGCGGCAGGGTCTTGCGCACGTGGTCGCGGGAGGCCAGTTCCGGTACCACGCCACCGTACTCGGCATGCAGTGCGATCTGGCTATATAAAGCATGGCTCAACAGCCCTTGCTCGCTGTCATAAATGGCGACGCCGGTTTCATCACAGGAGGTTTCGATGGCTAAAATACGCATATTTGACTGATTTGAGGCCTTTTTGGCCGGATCCCTTTGCAATTCGGAAAACTTGGTATTAGACTTGCGCGTTCTTTCGATTTCAACATTTTTTTGAGGTGAGAAGTACATGCCATCTGTGCGCGTAAAGGAAAACGAACCATTTGACGTCGCCCTGCGTCGTTTCAAACGTTCATGTGAAAAAGCCGGGGTGCTGTCTGAAGTTCGTCGTCGCGAATTCTATGAAAAGCCAACTTCCGTGCGTAAACGCCAAAAAGCAGCAGCGGTTAAGCGCCACGCCAAGAAAGTTTCCCGCGAACGTAACCGTCTGAAACGTCTCTACTAATTTTCCCAGGCTTGAGTCCGGCCTTGTCACCATGGCAGACCTGAAAACCCGCATTAATGATGACGTAAAAACCGCCATGCGCGAGAAAGACAAGGCGCGCCTGGCCACTTTGCGTCTGATTACGGCTGCCCTAAAACAGAAAGAAGTCGATGAGCGTACCGAGCTCAACGATGAACAGGTCGTTGCTATCCTGGAAAAAATGCTCAAGCAGCGTAAAGACTCCATCGAACAGTTCGAAAAAGCCGGTCGTGATGAACTGGCCGAGCAGGAAAAATCTGAAATCGCGATTATCCAGCTCTACATGCCCGAACAGCTCTCCGATGATGAAATCGAAGCGCTGATCAAAGAGGCCATTACCGCCACCGGCGCTGAATCCATGAAAGACATGGGTAAAGTCATGGGCACGCTGAAGCCCAAGCTGGCCGGCCGTGCCGACATGGGTGCGGTGAGTGGTAAAATCAAAGCGCTGCTCTCATAAGCCTGTTGCGCCCCTGGCGCACCCTTTCCTTAAAAATCTCTCCCGGCTGCCGATAAGGTAAACGGATCCTGTGCTGATCTTGATGAACTATAACACTCTCAAATAACAAGAAGTAAAATACGATGGATGCGAAAGACGTTATCAAACGGTTACGAAATGCAAAAACCGCTCACCTGGGCTGGGTCAGTCGTGCTGGCGCCCTGATTGAGGGTAAGGCGGTTGATAAAGAAAAAATCCCGGTACTGCCTACTGATTGTATTTTTGGTAGCTGGTATTACAGCGATGGTAAAAAACTTGCCCACCTCAACGCCTACCATGAAATAGAAGCACCCCATAATGAACTGCATGAAATCTATGCGGAAATTTTTAACCTGTTATTTGGCAAGGAAAAAGGTTCGTTTTTTTCTCGCCTGACCGGGCTGAATAAAGAACAAAAACTCAACAAGGCCCGGCAGCGCTTCCATGATTTACAAAAGGTGTCCAACATTATCATGGAAAAACTCGATGCGCTGGAAAATGAAATCCGCATGGTATCTGCCATGACCAACAAAAGCAGTGACATTGATCTGAATCTGCCTGCCTGGGATGATAAGAAATAACGGCTGTCCTGAACGACTGATTTATATATCCCTGTTAACTTTTGCCGGTTGATTCAGCGAATGTAGGCTTCTGCCGCATAACGCCGCATCATGCGGTTACTGTTAAAATAAGAGGCGTTCTTGCTGATCGCGCCTTTCATTACCTTTATCCAGCCCTTTCTATCCTGGTAATACAATGGCAACACAACCTGTTCCAGTTTGTTATAAAGATCGCTGGCATCACTCTCGCGAGACTCTTCCGCGTCATTACCAATGGCCCAGCCGGTTACCCCTTCAATGCAGCCTTCGATCCACCAGCCATCCAGGATACTGAGGTTGGGTACGCCGTTGAAGGTCGCCTTCATACCACTGGTTCCGGAGGCTTCAAAGGGTCGCAGCGGGGTGTTTAACCACAGGTCGACGCCGGCAACGAACTTTTTAGCCAGTTCCATGTTGTAGTCGGGTACAAACACAATCCGGATATCATCTTTCAGGCTATCGGCAACGCTAAACAACTCCCTGATCAATTGCTTGCCGGCCTCGTCACGAGGGTGAGCCTTGCCCGCAATGACCACCTGGAACGGAAACATTTTGGCGATCGCCTTGAGCCGTTGCAAATCACTAAACAGTAAATCCGGACGTTTGTAAGCCGTCATACGCCGGGCAAAACCCAGTATCGCGACCTCCGCATCCAGTTGCTGCTCGCTGGCCTGTTCCAGGTAACTAATCAATGTCTGCTTTGCTTCGACATGGGCCTGCCAGATATCTTCATCGGGAATAGCGTGATCCGAACGTAACAGAATTTCGGGCTCATGGCACCAGCCCGAAAGATGGGCATCGTAGAGCCGGGCAAAACTGTCATGGGTCCAGCTTGGTGGGTGCACACCATTGGTAATGGCGCGCAGATGGTAGCCGGGAA
>JASFOS010000040.1:0-16696 GCA_050116415.1 Thioalkalispiraceae bacterium | reverse complement strand
AGGATAAAGGCGACCATCAAGAATTCAGCCGCAGTCGGTACAATATTGAAGACCAGGTAGTTGAGAATCGAACTGATGCTGTTTGCCCCCCTGTCCATATCACGGGTGATGTTGCCGGTTTTACGGTCCAGGTGAAAACGTAATGACAGGCCATGCAGGTGATGGAGCACTTCTTGTGACAAGCGCCGCATGGCGTGAAACCGCACCCGGGCAAAGATCGCATCGCGCATCTCGTTAAATAGGCTGGCAGACAGGCGTAACGCCCCGTAGGCCAGAAACAATATCAGCGGAAACGTCACCAGCTTGGCAGGATCCTGGTCGAGGGTATCGACAATTTCTTTCAATAATAACGGGAAGCCGACGGTGGCCATTTTCGCCAGCACCAGGCTCAGTAGTGCGATTAATACCCGCCCCCTGTACTCCCAGATATAGGGCAGCATTTTGCGGATATTTCGCCAATCTTTCCGGTTGGAATCCGGCGCGCTGGTGTATCGTACATGCATGGAGGTTATCTTTCAGATCGTGTTATCAGGAAAATGACCGCGACCAATATTATGACATGTTAGTGGTGATATTTTGAGCCTAAATTGCGATTATTTGATAATTAGCAATATGAATAATTCCTTGTAAATCATAGGTTAATGAGCGAATATTCACGGCATATCTCACATACCGATAAAGCAACAATCTGCTCATCAGCAGGCCATTTCGTACAGCTGGGACCGCTCTCTAGCCTTTGAAATAGCCTTAGCCAGCGTGGATAAACCCTACGGATCGGATAGCGTATAATACTAGACCTGATTTTATTATTACTTATAATCAATGACTTAGAAGTCAATATTGAAGTGTATTTTGATTTATCTTTATATCTGTTGATAGTACTATGGTATGAATCAATTCAAGATCGACCGTGATTGTGTCGATAAAATTGACTTAAATAATAAAGATTTAGTGTTTGTCATTTCAGGAATTTCATGATGTCTATGAAGAAACTCACTCCCGTTTTATTATTCATTATCGCTATTAGCCAGAGCACCAGCCTAGCAGCGCAACAACTGGCCGCGTTACAACTCGATGAAGCCGATTTTTTCAATGAATTTCCCGTGGTGCTCACAGCAACACGCCTGAAACAGCCCCAAAAAGATGCCCCCATCGCAACTACGATCATTAACCGCGAGATGATCGAAGCCTCCGGCTTTACCGAGATACCTGACCTGTTACGTCTCGCCCCGGGCATGCTGGTCAATTATGACAGTGGCCATATCCTGGCGGCCGGCTACCAGTTTTTATTCAGTCGCTATACCGTGCGCATGCAAATCCTGGTCGATGGCCGTTCGGTCTATACCCCCTTGTTTGGTGAAATGCCCTGGACATCACTGGGTATCACGATTGATGATATCGAACGGATCGAGGTGATTCGTGGCCCCAGTTCATCGAGTTACGGCCCCAATGCCATGACCGGGGTAATCAGCATCATTACCCGCGATGCGGCTCAAGATAAAGGTGTCAAGGTCAAAATTAATCGTGGCAAATACGGCCGGAACGAGAATTTTGTCACAGCCGGTGATCGTATTGGCAAACTCGATTACAAAATCTCGCTGGCCAACAGGAAAGATGACGGGTTTGCGTTACGTCATGATAGTAAAGATGTTTCAATTGCCAACTTCCGTGGTGATTACCAGGTCACTAACAAAGATACCATTACTTTCATTACAACCTATAACTCGGGTGAACTGGAAGAAGACAACACTTTTGATTCAGACCTTCATCCCAACCATACCAAGGACGTCCTGCAAGCCTCGCGTCAGGTTAAATGGACAAGGACATTGGCGAACGGTGATGATTTATCCGTGAATTTTTACCATCAAAAATACCATGACAGGAACCGCTATGATGCTAACCTTTTCGGTTTTCCCGGCGAAATGGATGAAAGTGTCCGCACAGAAAGAACAAACCTCGAATTTTCACATTCCGTCTATTCGGACAACCTGAGCTTTACCTGGGGCGCGATATTACGCCAGGATGAAACCACGGCGCCACAATATCTATATCAATCAAGTGATGACACTGTTGATACCAGGCAAGTGTTTTTTAACTCGGAAATTAACCTGGATAAAGATAACATCCTCAATTTCAGCCTGATGGGTGACAATAACGATACCGGTGATACCACTTATTCCCCTCGCCTGGCATGGAATCATCAACTCAATCCAAATAGCGCACTACGTTTTTCCTATGCCGAGGCTACACGTAGCCCCTTTATTTTTGAAGAATATACTAACTATTACGTTCCTGATTTTGCGGGCCTTCTCGGTGGCGCGGTTTGGACGGATCTTTCCGATCTTGAACCGGAAGAAATAAAGTCCTTTGATATTGGCTACATCGCATTACTCAATAATAAAAACACTGAACTGGATATCAGGCTTTATAAAAACAAATTATCCAACTTGATTGTACTCGATTGGGATGTTGGTGAAGGATTTATCCAGGGCGATGGTTTCAATGTCACTGGCCTGGAAGCGTCTGTATCGCACAAATTCGATAATACGAAAATAATGCTGAATTACGCCAGGACCAAGATTTACGCCGATAACCTGGTGTTTGCTGATGCGTCCTGGCTGGAAACGGGGGCACCGGAAGATAACCTGTCATTACTCGCCATGCATGATTTTAAAAATGGCTATAAAGGATCGCTGGGTTATTATTATACTGGTACCTACCAGCAACTTTGTTGTGAAGAAGACTATCAATCTCCACGCAAACGCCTTGACCTGACGTTATCCAGGCATTTCAAACTTGGCGAATATAATTCAAATATAAAGCTTGTGCTGCAGAATGTTACCAACGAAGAAGTTGAAACGAAACTATTAAACAACTATGACCGTCAGGGTTACATCAGTCTTAATGTAGAACTGTAACTGGATTGTGAGGATTACGAGTCAAAGGGACTTTATGAGATTCTATTTGAAAGTCAGGTGTTGCACTCTATTACTGATGGCCTTGTGTGTGTTTTTTGCGCCACCCGTGTTAGCGCAAGAAAATATATTATTAGTATTAAGTGAAAACAAACCCGTCTATCATAATTTCAACACCGGCTTTGAATACAGTTTAAATTCGAACATCAACAAGAGCATTATCTACGCCGATGAGTTAACAGAAGAATCATTCAAAAACCATGATCTGGCGATCATTGTTGGCACAAAATCCGCATCAAAACTGATCAACTACAAGCTCGATATACCATTAATTTATGCGTTGATCACCAGGGAATTCTATGAACTGACTTTGCAGGGCAACTCTTGCCCAGGTAAAGCCTGTTATGCGGTATATATACAACAACCTGTGGAGCGCTATATACAACTGGCTGCTTTGTTGTTTGATACAAACAGGACTATCGCTATACCGCTATCAAGTAATAGTAAATACAATTTCTATCGATTGAGCCTTAAAGCCAAGGCAATTGGCTTGAGAAGTAAAAGGATAATACTCAATCCGGGTGATAACATACCCCGCTTGCTTTCTCGAAATATCGACAATAATGACGTCTTGCTGGCGCTTCCGGATCCGGAGATATATAACAAAAATACGGCACGCAGTATAATTCTTACAACATACCATAATAATGTTCCAATAATTGGCTATTCACAGGCATTCTCAAAAGCCGGTGCATTGATAAGTCTCTATTCCAGCGTTGACAATATTTCAGCACAAACTATCACGTTAATACATCGTATATTCAGTAATAAAAAACCTTTGCAAAGAGGATATTATCCAGAACAATTCTCCATCGAGAGCAATGAAGCCGTAGCGCGTTCACTGGGAATCAGGATCCCTGATAGCCAAACAATTATGAAAGCCATAAAATAATGATTACGCGATTTACATCAAAAGTCCTTTTTGTCACGTTACTTCCGGTTATAACAACCGCGATCGTTATATCCAGTATTCTTATATCTGGTCGTATCTATGAATTCAATGAACGTATAAACGAGAAAGGCCAAAACCTGGTTAATTATATTGCGCCAATTAGTGAATATGGCGTTTTGGCGCATAATTTCGGCTACATGGAGTCGACTTTCAATCACGCCACTCAACTTTCTGATATCGCAGCCATATATATACTGGATAAAAACCATGATGTTTTAACAGCCCGTATTGATCATGCCTGGCGAAACACCGATTTCAGAAAACCATCCGAGCATTTTCGTGAATTTACTGCAGAAATAACCAGAACAGAAACTGTAATCGATGATCTTGAAGGCATTACGCAATCAGATACAGGTAACGAAGTAATTGGCCATGTCAGATTAATCATGTCCCTTGCAAAATCGCGGATGTTGAAGCGACAGATCATTAAAGATGGTGTGTTCCTCGCGATTATTTCCACCCTGGCTACGATTCTGGTTGCCTTGCTGTTTGCACGCAGCATCACCAAGCCCATTCAAACAATCAAACAAGGGGTTGACCTGATTGGGAAAGGGAATTTGCATCACCGGATACCCATTAAAAAGAAAGGCGAAATTGCCGATCTGGCAGATGGCATCAATAAAATGTCGGCCTCACTGGAAATTGCCCAGATAAAGGAAAAACAACGCGCCGAAGACAAATTGTTTATCGAAAAAACGAAAGCCCAGATTACCTTGCAGGCCATCGGTGAAGGCGTGATTACCACGGATACCAATGGTTTGATTACTTATCTCAATCCTGCTGCCGAGCACTTGACGGGCTTTAGTATGCAATACGCACTTAATAAGCCATTATCATCAATTTTCAGGATAAAGGAGTCTGCGACAAATAAGAATATTGATTACCCAATAATGGACTGTATTAACGCGGCAAAAAAAATTCACCATGAATCAAATTATATTTTAATGCGTAACGATGATGCTGAATATGCCATACGCGAAACCGCTACACCTTTATTCAACAAGGAACAAAAAGTCGTTGGCGCCGTGCTGGTTTTTCACGATTTTACCAGCATCAAGAAAATGTCAGATGTATTAACTTACCAGGCGACTCATGATGATCTGACCGGTTTGATAAACAGGCGCGCCTTTGAAACCAGGATTGAATCTATCATTAACAACCTGAAACCCGATCAGACCCATACATTGTGTTATGTAGATCTCGATCAGTTTAAAATTGTTAACGATACCTGTGGCCATGTTGCTGGTGATAACCTGCTTAAGATCGTGGCTAATAATGTTCAGCAAAAAATACGCAGGAACGACTTGTTTGCGCGTATCGGTGGAGACGAATTTGCCATGGTGCTTGTCGATTGTAATATCCAAAAAGCACATGCGCTGGCAGAATCAATAAAAAATACCATCTCGGGTATTCCATTCACCTGGGATAATCATAGCTTCAAGATCGGTTGTTCGATTGGTATTGTGCAGATAACCAGTGATTCAAATCTGACTGATATCATGATCGCAGCTGATACCGCGTGTTATATCGCCAAAGAAAAAGGCCGCAATCGTATCCATGCCTATAATATCGATGATGATATTATTTCTCAAAAACAGGGTGAGTTACGCTGGTTCCAGCGAATTAACAGTGCCCTGGAGCATGATCAATTCATTCTATACTCACAGCAAATTGCTTCATTTTCCCAGGGTAGTCATGAAAATGTACATGAAATTCTCGTGCGCATGATTGAAAATGATGAGCTTATTAATCCAGGAGCATTTATCTATTCAGCAGAGCGTTATAACCTGATGCCTAAAATCGACAGGTGGGTAATCAGCACATTATTCAGTAAAATCCAGAACGCGGGTAACGGATACAATGATCTTGTTTATTCCATCAATTTATCGGGGCAAACGCTTGGTGATGATACGTTTACAGAGTTTCTTGATCATCAATTCGAAATGACGGGTATCAACCCGGGCTCGATTATATTTGAAATTACTGAAACATCAGCAATTTCAAACTATATAGATGCTATTGAATTTATTAGTTATTTCAAAGAAAAAGGATGTCGATTCGCGCTGGATGATTTTGGCAGTGGCATGTGCTCGTTCCAGTACCTTAATGAATTCCCAGTGGATTACCTGAAAATTGACGGTAATTTTGTCAAAAATATTGACCAGAGCGCTTTCAATAAAAGTGTTATCGAGTCAATCAGCCAGATCGGACATAGCCTGGGCTTGAAAATTGTTGCCGAGTTTGTGGAAAACCAGTCGATAATGGATTGCCTGGATACATCTCTGATTGATTACGTGCAAGGTTACGCGATTGAATATCCCAGGCCGGTGGATGATTTATTCGACCTTTGCCGGCTCGAACCAGCTTAATTTGTCATGCAGTTTAACCACTTCACCAACAATGATTAACGTGGGGGGCTTGATATCGTTGTTCTTTACCATATCAGGCAGGCTGTTTAAATCGCCGATATGCACCTTTTGGTCAAGACGGGTGCCTTTTTCTACCAGGGCTGCGGGAGTTTCAGCACTGAGACCGTGTTCAATCAAGCCTTTGCATATCGCGCTGACGCCATGTAAGCCCATGTAAAATACCACCGTCTGACCGGGCTGTGCCAACGCTTTCCAGTTCAGGTCGGTACTGCCATCCTTGAGATGTCCGGTCACGAAGGTACAGGACTGGACATAATCGCGATGCGTCAAGGGGATGCCCGCATAGGATGCGCACCCCGAGGCGGCGGTAATGCCCGGCACAACCTGGAACCGTACCCCCTCTTCCATCAAGGTTTCGATCTCTTCGCCACCACGGCCAAAAATAAAGGGATCACCACCTTTGAGACGCAGGACTTTCTTACCTTGTTTGGCCAGGTTGGCCAACAAGGCATTAATATCTTCCTGCTGGATGGCGTGCTTGTTACGTTCTTTGCCGGCATAGATGAATTCGGCATCGCGACGTACCAGGTCCAGGATTTCATCGGAAACCAGCCGGTCATAAACAACCACATCAGCCTGTTGCATCAACCGTAATGCTTTGAAAGTCAGCAGGTCCGGATCGCCCGGCCCGGCACCGACCAGGAACACTTCCCCGCGTTCGTCCGGCGCCTGTCCTGTCTCGACTGCCTGTTGTAATTGCTCATAGGCTTTCTTTTCATTGCCAGCCAGCAAGGTGTCGGATACCGGTCCTTCCAGGATTCCCTCCCAGAATTTCCTGATTTCATCGGAGGTGGAGAATTTTGCCTTGACCTGGTCGCGGAAGGTTTCCACCATGCTGGCCAAACGCCCATAGGCGGAAGGAATCATGGTTTCCAGCTTGCCACGCAGTAACCGTGACAGGACCGGCGACGAGCCGCCCGTGGAGATGGCGATTTGTACCGGTGAGCGGTCAACGATCGACGGGGTAATGAAACTGGATAATTCCGGGGCATCCACCACGTTGACCGGGATACCCCTGGATCTGGCGACTTCTGAGACCTTTTTGTTGACCGCTGGGTTATCCGTCGCGGCGATAATAACCATCTGGCGGGTCACCTGCTCTTCAGAGAAACTGCCGGCAATATGCTCAATTTCACCGCTATCGGCAAGCTCCTGCAATTCATGGCATAACGCCGGGGAAACCACGGTGATCTGCGCCCTGGCACGCTTGAGCAAAAACGCTTTGCGCGCGGCAACCTGTCCACCGCCCACGATCAGGCAGGGTTGTTTCTCGATATTCATGAAAATGGGGAAAAACTTCACACGCCGCTCCTCAAACCGTGCTTTTCCGATCACTCAGATAATAGGGTTAAGTTGTGAATTATCAACTACTTGCCAAAACCGGGCAATTGTACCACTACAATATTATAAAGTCCTTATAAAGCAGTGTCTGGCTTTGTATTGTGTGCCTCAGAATCGGACTGGGTATGCGATAAGTTACTGTTATTACGGGTATTTATTGGAAAGTGAATGGGCCAGGAATCAATCGGTCAGGCCCGCCATCTGTCGCGTGTAGTCCAGCCAACGCCGCGCCTCTTGCGAGGAATTTTGTGCCGATACGGCCTGGCTGAACATTTTCAGGGCTTCCTGGAATTTCTTCTGTTCAAAATAGCTCTGGCCCAATAACAGTGTAACCTTCTCCCGGAGCGCCGGATTATTCGAGTTTTTCAATTTTATCAGGTACTTATCAGCTATTTTCCATTTGTTTTGTGCAGCATGGATGTTGGCGATTTCATAGAATAACTCGTCCTGGGATGAGGAAATGGAAACAGCCCGCTCCAGGCTCCGTACGGCCTTGTCGTAGGCTTTTGCCTGAAGGAAGTAATAGGCCTGCTGTTTCAATAACTCCTCGTTCTCGGTGAGGAGCTTTTTCCTGAAGGCGGTTTCAAGGGTCGTAGCCGATTTATAGGGAACACCACTGTGATAGTAGAATCCGGCAAGCTTCCTGTACTCAGCGCCGGTGGATAACATGTCGTTTTTTTCCGCGATAGCCAGCACCGAGGAAGCCAGGGCATGGTCTGCAAGCAGGTAGGCGACATCAGCCAGTCGCATCCAGTACGCCTTGTTGTCCGGGTAACGTTCAATCATTTTTAACAACAATGATTTTGCTTTCGAATATTTTTTACTTTCAATATAAATTGAGAGTAATAATTTAAACCAGTCTTCCCTGGGGGATTTGGAGTTGCGGATTGCTTGCTGTACTGCTTGTTCAGCAGCGGAATATTTCTTCTGTTGTGCAAAAATAATCCCGCCTAATACATAGCCTTCCGCTACCAACGGTTCGCCATTGTCGCGCCATGTAATAAAACTGTGTTCTGCTTTAACGAATTGCTTTTTATCAAGGTATAACTGGCCAATATTTAGCCTGATATTCTGTAGGGCTGGTTTTGGTAATGTTTGCAAAGACAAGCATTTATTGAAGGCGTTAATTGCGTTCCCGGTTTCGCCTTTTTGGCTGTAAACGTAACCATACAACTGGTAAATCAGGCTGGCTTCGTAGTTACGGTTTTTATATGAGGCAAGGAGTTTATTGAGACGTTGCAGTGCATCATCGTACTTCTTATCCCCCATAAGTTTTTCGATGATATTTATGCGCTTGTGAAAACGTTCCTGTAAAGAGTTTGCATAAGCAATTGAGTGGCTCATACATAGGATGATAATGGTGACATGGAAAATATTTACAAAGAAATGTGAGCCAGTTCGAGAGTTCATTTCTGTAGCTTGAATTCCATTGTTTGCGTAGCACGACGCGCAACTGCTTTTCCATTTACAACACGTGGCTTGAACTTCCAGCGAAGAATGGATTTTATGGCGGCACGGTTGAATATGCGTCGAGGTTTAGCATCGATTACCTTGACATCATCCACACTTCCATCAGGCATGATAGTGAATTCAAGTTTGACCCAGCCCTCAATCCCCTTCAAGGCAGCTCGTCTTGGATACATTGGCGTCACCTGGGCGATCGGGATGATATCACCATCACCAGAAAGTTGTTCAGGGTTGCCCAGAAAAGGCCCGCTTGAAAAACGAAAATTATTTAATGATATATTTGTGTTTAATGTATTCGGGGAAATATCTATATTGCTTACCTGAGGAGCACGGGAAAATGTTTGCTCAGTTGAAGGTTTTGGCTTGATTTTTTTCTCTTTTGGCAGGATACGATGCCTGACAGTTAAATCTGAATCAGGATTTAATTGAATGAAATTGAGTACAGCGTAATCAGAAACCGGCTTTTGTAATTTGTGATTTTCAGAAATAAGAACAAACATCAACTGAAAAAGCATGATGCTTACCAAGAATGCGAGTCCCAGTGCTTTTATTTGGCGCACTATTCAATCCTGGCCAGGTTGTGCCGCGATGGAAATATTACTGACACCTGCGAGTCGTATTTGATCCATTACCTTGACCAACAGGCCACTGGTTGATTGCTTGTCCGCCTGTATCACAACGGCACCTCCCGGGTTTTCGGCATGCAGACGTTCAATATTTGGGCGTATTGCATCCGGATCGACACGCCGCTTATCTATCCAGACATTATTATCATCGCTGATAGCAACAAGAATATTGCCAGTTTCTTTTCGTTCAGAGGTACTTGCGGTTGGGCGATTGACATCAATTCCGGACTCCTTGACAAAAGATGTGGTTACCACGAAAAATATTAACATGATAAAAACAATATCAAGCATTGGCGTAATATCTATATTGCTTTCTTCTTCATTCTGTCGATAGAGTCTTTTCATTATTAATTACTCAATAGTTAATCGATCGTTTACGGCTTGTATTTCATATCGAATACGTGATACCAGACGGACATTGAAATAAATTCCTGAGATGGCGATGACCATTCCTGCCAGGGTTGGAATGGTAGCCATGGATATGCCAGATGCCATGGCGCGAGCATTATTATTATCGAGATAGGTGATAGCATCAAAAACATGGATCATGCCAGTTACTGTGCCGATAAGTCCTAGCATGGGGCATAATCCTATCAAGGCCTTTATTAGCAGCATTGATTTATTCAAATTCAGCGTGATTTCACCGACCAGGTAATCACGAATTTTCTGAGAGGACCAGCTGTTTTTATCAGGTATTTTTTTCCAGCGTTCGACAATTTCGTTTTTTAATTTTGGGTAATCGAGCCAGAAATAAAGATAACGTTCTAGCAATAAACTCCATAAAACCACTGAAACAAGCAAAATCACCCAAATTACAATGCCACCGGCTTCAACCAGGGATGAAATAGCGGTAAATATGTCTAAATCAATAATCATTATCTCTGGATTTTTTCAGCATGTTGTGCAGCAAGTCCTGCACTTTGTTCTTCCAGGATCAGGATGCAGTCTTTACTCTTGCTTTGGACCAAACTATGCAAAAATATGAGTGGGATCGCGACGGAAAGTCCCAGCACCGTGGTAATGAGCGCCTGTGAAATTCCACTCGACATCAGTTTTGGGTCACCTGTGCCAAACAGGCTGATTGACTGAAAAGTCCCTATCATTCCGGTCACTGTTCCGAGTAAGCCCAATAGTGGTGCTATAACTGCCAGAATCTTGATGGTGCTGATGGCAGATTCCAGTGCCGGCATTTCACGCAAGATTGCTTCATCGAGTTTCTTCTCGAGTATTTCTGGTTTTAGTAACCTGTTCTGAGAAAATACGTTGAGCAGTCGCCCCAAGGGGTTGTCTGTGGAAACATCTTTGTTGGTCTTTTGCTGCTGGATTTTTTTCAGGGTCATGGACAGGTTAACATAACGGTAAACGGCTAATAATAAACCGAAGGTACCGATTAAAATGATGATATAACCCACAACCCTTCCCTGCTCGATACGTTCCCAGATGCCAGGCAACTGACCAAGTAATGCCAGTAGCGACCCGCGCGTGGGGTCTATGCCGAGCGCGATTAGTACTTGACCTGATGTTTTGATGTCAGAAAGCTGA
Source organism: Thioalkalispiraceae bacterium (assembly GCA_050116415.1). GTDB lineage: Bacteria > Pseudomonadota > Gammaproteobacteria > UBA6429 > Thiohalophilaceae > JARRJY01. Next base: position 5,364 of record JASFOS010000040.1, on the reverse strand, counting down.
TCGTAAAACCTTGAATCCGGCTGTTCAGCCAACTCTACAAGTTCTAAATTCTCCTGGTTATACTTGAGGAAGCCGTTACTATTATAAGCATTAAATGATCCGACCCTGACAATATCACTTTCAACATTATGACCGTCTTGGGTCACGATCTGAGCTGGGTAACTCGTAACCCGGCCTGATTCAATGATTTCCTGCTGAATTAAATACCAGAGGTTTTCGAGTTCAGAAATCGATGGTAAAGAACGTGATTTTGATATTTTCTTAACAAAATCGATACGTTGGTTAAATTGTGCAGTGATTAATGAGTTTTCAAACTCACCCAGGGTGTCGCCAGCCGCCTGCCTGGCGACGCCAAATAGTTCGCCCAGCACACCCATACGCTGGTGAAGTTCGTTTTCTATTTCAACCAGTTGTTTTTCCTGTTGATTGTAAACTGATTTAAGTTGATCACGTTCATGTTGTTCTTTTGCCAGGGTTTGTTTGGCTTCAGATAACAATTGTCGTTGGCGATCACGCGATTGCAGGAACTGTTTCTCACGCTGTTGATTGATAGCGTTATCCGCATTGGCTTGTTGCCTTATTCGTGAGAGCAGATCTTCAACAGGACCCGCGTGGGTTACGCCGGCAAATGCACATAACAAAACACCTGACAATAAGAGTGTTATAATGGTTATTCGTCCAGACTGCTCCATCACGGGTTTACCTCGCTATACTGTACGGGTACCATTAACAGATCAGGTGAGGTATGTTTTTTGGCTACCTTCAGCGCTTTGTCAATATAGTTGTCATACTCATCAGGAAGGGACCGCCATGATTGCGATGCTTTATCCCAGTACCCCCTCTTCTCGCCATCCAGGGTACGATAGAAAAAACCGATGCGACCTACCCGCAAATACTCAACCGTAAGTTTTTCATTATTAAATTCCAGCCCACCCTGGTAAGCGGCGAGCGTTTTGCCATAACCTGTTTCTATCTTGTAGGCTTCCATGATTCGTCGATATTTTTCTGCCACGGAAACATCAGACCTGCTCATCATGCTTTTGAGGTCAGCAATGCGGTGAGCGCGTTCTTTCTTATGGAACGGAATGTCCAGTTTAACAAATTGATCAAGGTTGTCGACCATTCTCAGCATCAGGGGGCTAATATTTTGCTGTGTATTGTCAATTTCACCCAACTGTTGCCGCATGTTTTGCAGTTCTGATTTTTGTGAATTGACAAGATTCTCTAGATGCTGGTTATAAGCTTTGAGGTTATCAATTTTATACAAGGTAAGCTTGTATTCCTCGAGCATTTGCTGGGTTTGCCGATCCAGACTATTGATGCGATTCTGCGATGACTTTGATTTCAAGACATGTTTTTCTTGCTTATTAATAATATTACCAATATCTTGCTGGGCAAGAACGGGGACCGACAGTAGCAACATGCTTACGGATATAATAAATCGAGTTGCATAATGATAACTCATGTTATATTTCCTTGAATAATACTCATATATTATATTTCATAATGATGATTCAGAACTGGTGGTTAAGCTTAATATAGTAGAATCGGCCAATTGGGTTATGCAGCGATGAGTCATAGCCCAGATTATCCGCGTTTGAGAAAGGTGGATCTTCATCAGTCATGTTGTTTATCCCGGCAGTAAATTTCATATCATTTACTGAGGTATATGCATATTGCAAGTTGTACGTCATCAGCGAGCTCACCATGTGCTTGTCGATAGTTCCATACCAGGCATCTTCATATTCACCAATATAATTACCTGTTAACGCAATACTATAATTATCATTTTTCAAGGTTAAAGTGGTTGTGTTGCGCAATTCAGGGATACGATATGTGCCAGCAAGATCGTTTGTTGGTCCATTGGCAACATCCTGCTTTTCGAAGCTTAGTAATTTGGACGTGACATTTCGCAGGCTGACATCGCCAAGCGCAGTATCCCATTTGAAAAATAATTCCAAATCTATGCCATCCGTTTCCTGTTCTGCATAGTTGCGGAAAGTGTCATTGATTTCAATAATGCCACCTGGGTCACCAGCCCAGAAAAGAGGGCCTCCTCTTGTGACATCACCAGGGAATGATGCTTCATTATCTAGCAAATATTGAGTGTTATCTTCGATGATGTTTTCCTGGGTATAGTTCCAGTAATCCAGGCCTATAGTTACATCGTTGACCGGCTCATAAACCAGGCCAAGATAGATTGAACGAGAGTCTTCAGGTTCCAGGTCTTCATTGCCACTCAGGTTTACGGTATAGACGCCAGTGGTCAGGCCGGCACACGCATCTGCTGGAAATCCGGCATCGAGACAACTGTTTAAACGTGTCGTATCAGACAGTTGTTTGTATGCCGTTGTTTGGCTATAGAGTTGAGGTAAGGAAGGCGCACGAAATCCAGTTCCAGTAGATGCCCTGAGTAATAGTTTATCTGATGCTGTATAGCGTACAGCGAGCTTGGGATTGGTTGTTGTTCCAAAATCGCTATAATTTTCTATTCTCGCCGCAACTTGCAATTCAACAGCATCGCTAAGCGGGATACTTGTTTCTGCAAAACCTGCCAGAATGTCCCGATCCTCATCTACGTAAGTGCCTGTTTTCCCGATGATATCACCGCTTTCTACCGACACATCCGGAATATCAGACACCGATTCGGTGCGGTAGTCAACGCCAAGCGCTAACAGCACAGGACCTGCTTCGATCTGAGACACTTCACCAACAAATTTTCCATCAATCCCCTGGGTTACGGATTCACCTTTACGATGTATAACCTCTTTAACTGTATCCATGACCGCTGGTTGATTAACGCCGAACGGGTTAATCACATCACTGTTTATCGCGGTATCCATTGCAGATAAGCTGATATAATTTGTTCCGGTTTCTTCTGACTTTGAAACGCTGCGATGAACAGCCGCTGTCCAGTCCCAGTTATCGAGCATACCCTCAAGTCCAGCTACCAATCTGTAGGTATCGCTAACAACTTCGTCCTGACGGGGGCCAGCATCAGTTACCCGCCAGTATAATTGAATAGGATTCGGGTCTTCTGGGTTGTTTGTGCCAGGTCCCATAATAATGTCGCCCTGAATTGGGGTTGGTGCTGACTGATAATTGGAAGTAACCTGGCTGATAATAATTTCAGTAAAGAAACTCATATCGGGTGAGATTTCACGATTATAGGTAAATAATCCACCTAATCGTTCAGTTTCGGGAATTGCAGATATATAAGGGTTAGGATTGAAGAAGCCTGAACAAGCCGTTAATCCGAAACATGCCGGATCAGAATTTACACCATCAAAATAGTTTGCAGGATCATTATCGATTGTCGTCCAGTCAAAACCATCTGATGGATGTTGAATCGTCTGGTTCGCATTCGAGGAAAAGTTTCGATCTCCCAGTAAAAATGTTTCGCGTTTATAGTAATTTAGCGCGAATGTGAGATTGCTGACATCTGTTGTCTTACCCGTAATATAGTTAATATCTACCTGGTTTGCATCCCCTTCCTCTGAAACACCGTAGCCTTCAGATATTTCTGAATATGTAAAATCTTTTCGCAATATAATATTAACCACCCCGGCAATTGCATCTGATCCATATAATGCAGAAGCACCGTCTTTAAGCACTTCGACTCTTTCGACAGCTGAGAGAGGTATACTATTCAAGTCAACAAAATTGTCTGAGACATTGAAAGCAAATGGATAGGTAGTAAATCTCCTTCCATTAACCAGCACCAGTGTACCATCCTGCCCTAATCCCCTTAGGTTGATACCAGCAGCACCTGGTGATGTAGCCTGGGTACGATTTTCATTTAAAAGTAGACCGTTATTGATTGCTAGTTTGTTTAACAATTCGTTAAGTGTACTGGTTCCACTAATATCTATTTCGTCACGATCGATTACAAGCAGCGGTGAAGGACCTTCAATATCTATGCGTTTTATATGGCTTCCAGTGACATTGAATTTCTGTAGTTTTGCGGGACTTTGTTCTTTTTTGGCCGCGACAGAAGCATCGTTCTGATTGGTGATTTTTTTATCATTATTAACAGATTGTTCAGTTACACCTGCTGCGCTATCATTTTGTTTATTCTCTTCTTGCGCAACAACCTCTTTGCACAATAATGCATATAAAAGTGTTAAGCTTGACACCCATATCCTTGTATTTATTGTTTTCATTGTTTGTCCCCTAAACGTCAACTTTTAATAAGCCAGTGATTGTTTTATTGCTCGCCCAGTTTAGCAAGCAGTGCCTGCGCCTCTTTCAAATTGTTTTTATCAGATAATGCTGAGAAAGTATTTATTGCAATTTCCAGCATGTTACATATAGAGTCAGCATCTTCATCACTCGCGGCAGGCAGTTTTGCTTTTCGCAGGATAATAACAGCTGCATCATAATTAGAATCAAGATCGTCATTGTATGAAAGATATTCGTTATACATTTTATGCGCCATTTGATAATTGTCAGTCTGCGCATAAGAGTCTGCGCTTATCTTTAGAGCATTCAAGACATATAAATTGTTACCCAGCGACGATGCGAGAGACAGAATCTCGTCACATATCAATATTGATTCATCGAAACGATTTTGATCATAGCGTAGCTCGGCAAGCATGAGCTTCGCTTCGACAATAAAATTGGTGGCCTGGGTTTCAGATAGTACTGATAGACTTTCCTGTATATATTCTTCACATTTATCCAGATTATCTTTGTGAAAATAAACCATACTTATTTTGTATAGCGTAACACCGACAAGATCTTTTCTTACATCCGCATCCTGACTTCTTTTAATAACATAATCAAAATGCCTGAACGCATCATCCAGCTCTTGTTTATATAAACAAATATCTCCCAGGCAATAATGTATTATCAATACGGAAGATGAATTGTGGAGGTTTTTATTAATCTCTAGCGATTTATTATAAAACTCTTCTGCACGTTCAAATTCACCAAGAAACCCGTACCCGTTACCCATGTTCTGATAGGTAATTGCCAAACCCGGGTAATCCTCTAATTCATCATAGATTTCAACAGCAGATTCCAGGTTAAGTATTGCATCATGATAATTACCTGTAGCAGTGTATGAATTTGCCAACATATTGTACGCGTAGGCAGTATCGCGTTTAGATTTCAATTTTTTTGATATGGCCAGGGCCTGATTTGCATACTCAATAGAATCGGTATATTCTCCTTTCCTGTAATGGATAGCACTTCTTGTCGAGTTAATTTTTGTAGCAAGGTTACCAGGACGCGCAGGCAAGTTTTTTTCAGATGAATCGAGATGTTGAAAAGCCTGGTCATAATTACACATATGCTCATTTACGACGGCAATCTTATGATGTAAGGACGACAGTCTGCGCGCATATTTTACTGGCCATGGTG
>JASFOS010000039.1:0-16852 GCA_050116415.1 Thioalkalispiraceae bacterium | reverse complement strand
ACACGAGGTTGATATGGCTTTTGCACTACCTTTAATTATCGAGGCGGATCAGTTATCCGATAACATGGATAACGTCTTGATTGTTGATCTTTCTCAACCGGCGACTTATGTACAGTACCACGTTCCCGGCGCCATCTTCCTGGACTACAGCTGGATCGTGCGCATCGAACATCCTCGCATGGGATTGCTGCCCAGCGCGGAACAGCTCAGTAACGTGCTGGGCGCCATCGGCCTGACGCCTGATACGCACGTGGTCGTCTACGATGATGAGGGAGGCGGTCGCGCCTGTCGTTTTCTCTGGACCCTGGACTGTGTTGGCCATCAACACTATTCCCTGCTCAATGGCGGTTTACAGGCATGGGCCAATAGCGGCCACGAGGTCTCCAGCCATATCAACTGGCCGACACCATCAGAATATCACGCCCAGCTTGAAACCGGCCCGGTAGCCACGCGCCAGTATATCCTCGACAACCTGGCGCATGACGACGTGGTGATTCTTGATACCCGCAGCCCGGCCGAGTACAGCGGTGCCAAGGTGTTTGCTGCCCGTGGTGGGCATATACCCGGCGCGATTAATATTGAATGGACCGAAGCCATGGACAAGGACAATAATTTACGCCTCAAGTCGCAAGCCGAGTTGCAGGCCATGCTGGAGGCCCGTGGTATCACCCGGGACAAAACGGTTGTCACCCACTGCCAGACCCATCACCGATCCGCCCATACTTATATTATGTTGAAGTCACTGGGTTACCAGAATATCAAGGGTTACCCCGGCTCGTGGTCGGACTGGGGCAATGAACCCAATACCCCGGTCGACTAGGCTATTTATTGGTTATAGAGGTCGTGCCACTTTTGTAACTGGCGACGCATGCGCTTGACGTGGCTGCCTTCCCAGTAAACCTGTTCGCACACCGGGCAATAAAAGGCATGCTTGATCCTGTCATTCAGGGTGCCGGGTAAGGAGGCAATTTGTTGCTGAGTTGCGGGTTGTAACTCGGTGTTGCACACCGTGCAGCGCATAAACGGGTTGAACTGCCAGTCAACCGGGAGTTGTTCGCTGAGTGACTTGACGCAGGCTTCCAGGGTGTCTTCCGGTAACAGGATCACCGCGCCCTTCGCGCGGCGATGCTCCATCAGCTTGCGGTCACGGGTCACCAGGTAACGCCCTTCGTCAATGGCCTGGCGCAGAATTTCGTAGTCACTGCGTCCGTCCACTTCGATTACCGTGTCATAACCGGCGGCGCGCAGCCAGTTACCAAGGCGTTGCAGCATTTCATCACAGAGAAATTTCATCGCGTGATGAGCACTCGGGGCGGGTTTCTCAGGCAGGGCGTATCACCCCGGTAACGATGCCCAGGATCTGCACTTCTTCATTGCGTAAATAGATGGGTGCCATCTCCGGGTTGGCCGGCTGTAAACGGATTCCGTCCGATTCGATGTAAAACTTCTTCAACGTTACCTGTTCACCATTGACCATGGCGATCACCGACTGGCCGTTCTCGGCACTCTGGCGTTTTTCAATCACAATGATGTCGCCATCCTGGATGTTGTCATCAATCATGGAATGGCCGCGAACCCGCAGCGCGTAGGTATTCTTGCTGACCATGTCAGCCGGTACCGAAACCCGCTCCTGTTGCTCACAGATATCAATGGGCATACCGGCGGTCACCATGCCCAGCAGCGGGATCTCCACCAGCGATTCTTCGATGATCTCCAGCATTTCCAGGTCAGGCGTCCATACCGGACGATTATTCTTAGGAATCAAGTAGTTAACGTTTTCCATTGATATTTTCCTTTAGGTATTTAGGCTAACCATAGCTGTTTTATGAACTAATTTCAAACCACAGACTCCAATGCTAGGCGTAGATAAGTGAATCTGTAATAATCGGCCACCATGAATACAAAAAATAAAACCCAATCATCCTTACCGCTGTTAATCATCGTCGTTGCCGCCCTGAGCGTGGCCATTGGCGTGTTCATCAACCAGGGTTTCCTGGGCTCGTCACGGGACACCCAGACCCCGACCGGGCTGGAAGCCACCGTCTTGCCCAAGGCACGCCCGATTACCGGGTTTGAATTGATCGACCATAACGGCAAGCCCTTTACCGAGGCGAATTTGAAAGGTAACTGGAGCTTCGCCTTCTTTGGCTTCACCAATTGCCCGGACGTTTGCCCCACGGCATTGAAAATCATGCAGGGCGTGTGGAAAAAACTCCCCGCCGACAAAGCCAAGCCCAACATGCTGTTCTTCTCGGTGGACCCGGATCGCGATCCACCGGAAGTGCTGAAAAAATACGTGAGTTACTATCACCCCGATTTCATCGGCATCACCGGCAAGCTGGATCAAATTGACATCATTACCAACCAGCTGGGTATCCTGTATGGCTATGATGAGAAAGGTGACAACTCGGGCGACTACAATGTCAATCACAGTGCCCAGGTATTGTTGATCGACCCACAGGGCCGACTGCGCGCCGTGTTCTCACCGCCCTATCATGCCGACAGCATCTCCCAGGCCCTGGCCGTGATTCGTGATTTTTATGAAGGATAGAATGATGAACCACCTGTTAAAACGATTTATTACCGCTTTCGCTCTTGTCATTTACTCGGGCCTGGCCCTGGCGGATCACATTACCGTGACGGGCGCCTGGTTACCGGAAGCAGCACCCGTGGCCAGGGTCATGGCCGCCTACATGGACATCAGCAACAAGGACAAAGACACCAGCTACATTACCGCGGTCAGCTCGCCACAGTTTGAAAAAGTGGAAATTCACAGCATGAGCCACAAGGACGGCATGATGCACATGGAACGCCAGGACAAGCTGGCGCTACCGGCGGGTGAAACCGTGTCACTGCAACCCGGCGGCTACCACATGATGCTGTTCAGACCCAGGCAATGGTATAAAGCGGGCAGCGAAATTACCCTGCAGATTACCCTGGATGACAAGCACACCTTCCAGGTCGTTGCGCCGGTTATCAAAAAATAGTCATGAATCCTGACTCGCTACGGGCCCGGCTGTTTGCCCTGCTACAGTACCAGCTGCCCCATCACTTGATCTCACGCATCATCTGGCGCCTGACGCGCATGAAAGTGGGCTGGCTGAAGAACTTTGCCATCAAGAAATTCATTGCTCATTTCAAGGTGGATATGTCGCTGGCACAGGAAGAAAATCCGGAAAACTACCCGACCTTCAACCATTTTTTCACCCGTGCCCTGAAACCGGAGGTACGCCCGCTGGCGCTGGGGGACAACAACATCATCAGCCCGGTGGATGGCGCCATCAGCCAGATGACCACCATCGATGATGACACCCTTATCCAGGCCAAGGGCCATAATTACAGTGTTGCCGCCTTGCTGGGTGATCACGACATGGCCAGCCGGTTCAGCAATGGCAACTTTACCACCCTGTACCTGTCACCACGTGATTATCACCGGATACATATGCCGGTGGATGGCAGCTTGCAAGAAGTCATTCATATTCCCGGGCGCCTGTTCAGCGTCAACCCCACCACCGTGCATCACATCCCGGGCTTGTTTGCGCGTAACGAACGGGTGGTGTGCCTGTTCGAAACCCCACTGGGTTCCATGGCGTTTGTCCTGGTCGGGGCGATTAACGTCGCCAGCATTGAAACCGTCTGGCAAGGTGAAATCACCCCGCCCACTCGCCGTGACATACGTCGCTGGGATTACCGCGAACACCCGGTCAACCTGAAACAGGGTGAGGAGATGGGTCGCTTTAACATGGGCTCCACCGTAATCATGCTGTTTGAAAAAGACGCCATGCAGTGGCTGGAACACCATAAAGAAACCGACCCGATTCAATTGGGGCACTTAATTGGCACCCGCAAATGATTTTAAAATAGTCTGCACAAAATAAAATCCAGGTGTCAGCTATCGACCCTTCGTGGTCATTCCTGCGAAGGCAGGAATCCACTAGATAAAAAACATTTCAACGCAGAGGGCGCGGAGACGCAGAGAAACGCAAAGTTAATTTAACGAATGAAGTCGCAACCACTATCAGTCACTCAACATTTGTACCCAGGCTAAAACAATCCGCTTTGCTTTAAGGTCTGTTTTAACATCCTCATTGCTGTCTCCACATCATGCTTCAATCCTGTTATTCCCAGTTCAATCTGGAACCGACCGTCGTTGGGCAAGCTCGGCAGGCTGGATAACTTCACCTGTTTATGTTCAAGCTGAAACTGTTCCAGCAGTTCAATCAGGTCGCTTTCGTGCACATCCTGTAAAACCAGCGTTTGCTGGACTTTCTGGGTTTTAGGGAGTTGCGCATAGTTATTATCCAGTACCCACTCCATCATTGGCCAGGCCATCTCGGGAAAACCAGGTAGACAATGCAACTTGTCGAGCGTAAAGCCCGGCACCCGGTTCACCGGGTTGGGAATGATTTCACTACCCGCAGGCAAATCCGCCATCAGGATTCGGTTGGGATAGGCTTGTTCCCCAAACTGCGCTTCGATTTCGGCCACTGCGTCAGGATGACGGATCATTTCCCGCTCATGGGCCCTGGCAACCGACTGGCGAGTCCGATCATCCACCGTGCCGCCGATACCGCCAAACGAAAAACAAACGTGGCCCAGGTTTTTTATTTCCCGGAACTGTTGCACCAGCATCGACTCGTCATCACCGGCATAACGCGCCCACGACAGTTCCAGGTCACGCTGTTGCAAGATTTCGATGACTTTCTCAAAATGCTTGTCTTTACGACGCCCGGAAAGGATCTCATCGCCAATGATCAGGATACCGAATAACGTTGCTTGCATGGTACTTCCCACTTATGCCCGTTCAAATGAAAAACTCAACACATCTTCAAGGCGTTTCACACCCGCAAGCAACATCAACAAGCGATCCAGTCCCAGTGCCACCCCGGCACAATCCGGCAGGCCGGCCTTGATCGCGGCCAGCAGCTTGTCATCGATCACCACCGGTTGTTTGCCCTGCTGCTGGCGTAGCCGGTTATCGTTTTCAAACCGCTGACGCTGTTCGCTGGCATCGGAGAGTTCATGAAAGCCGTTGGCCAGTTCCATGCCGTTCAAGTAAAGCTCGAACCGCTCCGCCACGGGATACTCATCATGTCGTATTTGCGCCAGCGACGCCTGGCTGGCCGGGAAGTCATAAATAAATACCGGCGTGTTTGCCGGTAACGCCGGTTCGATCACCTGGCTCATCAGCAACTCCAGCCAGTTGTCCCTGTCTTCCGCTTTATTGCTTAAGCCGATGACCTCGCCAAGCCCATGTTTACTGGCACAGGCCATCAACTGTGGCACTGTAGCGGCATGCGGATTGATAGCCAGGTAACGTTCGAATACTTGCTGGTAACTGACGGAACGGGTTTCGGCCAGTGCAAGCCGGCCGGCTAGCAGTTCCCGGATCAGTTCATCCACCTCGGCCATCAGGCGGTGGTGATCAAAGCCGGGCCGGTACCATTCCAGCATGCTGAACTCGGGGTTATGTCGTGCCCCCTGCTCGCCGCAGCGGAACACTTTGCAGACCTGGTAGATGGCCCCGCTGCCGGCGGCCAGGAGCCGTTTCATGGCAAACTCGGGCGAGGTGTGCAGGTAGCCCTGCCAGTGGCTGGCCGTGTCACTGACCACAAAGCTTTCGATATTCGGATCGGTGCTGCCGGCACGCGACAGGTACGGGGTTTCCACTTCCAGCACCTCGCGTGCTGAAAAAAACGCCCGCAGCTGTTGCAGCATGCGGGCCCTGGTTTTTATCAGCTCATGACTGGCGTCGGGTTGCCAGTCTGACGTCCCCGTCATGGCTCAATCCTTTATTCCTTGGCACGCGCCACGTATTCGCCGGTACGGGTATCCACCTTGATCATTTCACCGATATCGATGAACAGCGGCACACGTACCACCGCGCCGGTGTCACAAGTGGCGGGTTTGCCACCGCCGCCGGACGTATCGCCGCGCACACCCGGGTCGGTTTCGGTCACTTCCAGGATCACGTGGTTGGGCGGCGTGATCGCAATCGGTACCCCGTTCCACAGGGTCACGGTGCAGATATCCTGCTCTTTCAACCATTTCAGCGTGTCCCCCACGGCTTTTTCATCCGCGCCCACCTGCTCGAAGGTGTCCGGATCCATGAAATACCAGGCAGTGCCATCGTTGTACAGGTACTGCATTTCAGTATCCATGACATCGGCGGCTTCCACCGACTCGCCCGATTTGAAGGTTTTTTCCAGTACCCGGCCGGTAATCAGGTTGCGAATTTTGACCCGATTGAAGGCCTGGCCCTTGCCAGGCTTCACAAACTCGTTTTCAATAATAGCGCAGGGATCACCGTCCATCATGATTTTGAGACCGCCGCGAAACTCATTGGTACTATACGTAGCCATGAACACCTCTAAATTAACGTACTGTCCGGCAACTGGCCGGTGAATTTAAAATTAACAACCACTATGATACCTCGAACCGCGCCTGCATGGCAGACCATCAACTGGCAAAAATCCCTCGCCGAGGCTATCCGTGACCCGGCCGAGCTGTTGCAACGGCTGGATTTACCGCAATCGCTGTTACCCGCCGCCCGACAGGCGGCTCGCCTGTTTCCGCTGCGCGTACCACGCAGCTACCTGGCACGAATGAAAAAAGCCGATCTCAATGATCCCCTGTTGCGCCAGGTGCTGCCCCTTCAGGCCGAACTGGATCCCCAGCCCTTGGAATATAGCGAAGATCCGGTCGGTGATCTGCAGGCCATGCCGGTACCCGGTTTGTTACACAAGTACCAGGGCCGCGTCCTGCTGGTGACCACCGGCGCCTGTGGCATCCATTGCCGTTACTGCTTCCGCCGCCATTACCCCTACCCCGAGGCCCAGGCCCGCCCTGGCGAATGGGAAGCCGCACTGCGCTATATCCGTGATGACCAGAGCATCGAGGAGGTGATTCTCAGTGGCGGTGACCCGTTGAGCTTGAGCAATGACAGGCTGGCCCTGTTACTGAGCGAGCTGGCCGGGATTGCACATATCAAACGGCTGCGTATCCATACCCGTCAACCCGTGGTGTTACCCGAGCGCATCGATGAGGGTTTGCTGGCATTACTGGCCGGGAGCCCGCTACAGATGATCATGGTGATTCACTGTAACCATGCACAGGAAATTGACGGCCAGGTTGAGGCACAACTTGCTCGCGTGGCGGCCAGTGGCTGTACCCTGCTCAACCAGGCCGTGCTCCTCAAAGGGGTCAACGATGACCTGGCGGCGTTGAAACAGCTGAGTGAGACCCTGTTTCAGGTGGGGGTTATCCCCTATTACCTGCACCAGCTGGACAAGGTCCGGGGTGGCGCGCACTTCGCCGTGAGCAAGGCACGCGCCCTGCAACTGGAACAAGCCATGCGTGACAGCCTGCCCGGCTACCTGGTACCGAAACTGGTCCAGGAGCAGGCGGGCGAGGCGGCCAAAACCCCGCTACAAAAAACCTGACCATCTGGCCTGATTTTCCTGACAAATGGTATTAAACCGCCCTTTTTGAGGTGGGACGCTGTCTGGTTAATATGTCATAATTCTGAAAAAACTAGGGACTTGTCCGCTAACACAAGGATGCTAAACCGGCGGGTACGGGGGGAAAGAAGTGAGTAAGCTTCTTAAAATTGAGCTGCCCACACGGAGCAAACCAGGCAAACAGAATTTTGACATTCGCGGCCGAAAAGTCGAGCAATGGATCGAGAGCCTGCCCATGGCTAACCTGGGTGAAACGGCGCGCCTGATCTACGCGGTCCTGACTGAAACCAATTCGCTCAACTACCCCCATCACCAGCGTTACCTGTTCCTGGAAGCCTTGCGTGAGCCGGTCAAGTACGTGTGCGAGTCGATGAAAAAGCATTTCGTCGGCGTCACCTTCCCGCTACCGGAAAAAAACCAGAAAATCGCCGCGGCCACGCGTGAAATCCTCTCGGCGATGACCATGGCATATAAAATTGCCGCGGCTGACCTGATTAAGAACAACCTGCTGTTCCCGGACAAGAAATTACTCGCCACCCTGGTGCACCGGGCAATAACCTACAGTAGCAAGGTCTTGTTAACCTCCTACCAGGTCTATGCCCCTTACCCGAAAAATGCCTGGTATGAACTACATCAGCTTTACCGTTTTGCCGAGAAACATAAAATCAACAAGCTCTCGATAGCGGATGAACAGCACTACTACGTGGCCAAAAGCAGCATCGGTGATGAATATACCCGGGCATTATTACTGTCACTGACTTCACCCTACCACCTGCGGCTGGGGGAAGTTGGCAAAGTCTATGACTCGCTGGAACGCTGGACGTCGCATTGCGTGTTGAAGGCTTTTGAAAATATCGAAGCGCAAACCGACAACAACTATTTCCTGACCAGCCTCAACCAGGACAGGGCTCCCTATTCGTTATCGCTGCATGCGGTCAATATTGATAATGAAAATAAACCGGAAATCCGCGTACTTGATACCGCAAAACTGTCTGAGCTGATCCGTGATGAAATCCGTAATACCGAGGACGTGGTCACCACCACCCTGACAGGGATTGATATGTCACGCCCCAACCTGTCGCATGATTTACTCAAGCGCCTGTTGATTGCCTGGGGCGTCATCAATAAACGTCATTTCCCAAGAAGCGACAAGCAGGAAAAAGTCCAGATCACCCTGGGGCTCAGCGCTACGCATGAATTCATCAGCCAGCGCCGTAATAACAAAGCCACTATGGACCAGCCCTCTTCCAGGAAAGACAGTTATGACAACCGGGCACACTATGACAGCAGCGTGGTGAAAGACCTTAACGAGGAACAACCCGACGTATGGAACATGGTTTATCCAAACTCGGAAACCCTCAACTACGAATTCCCCGAAGACAAGGCCAGGCAACAGTTAACCCCGATCAAAACACCTGAACCGGCACAGCCACCAAAGCCACGCTACCAGGTCGATAATTGGGTGATCCTGAATGAAAGCGCCAACGGTTATTGCATCGAACGTGTCGGCGGCGACAATGCCACGGTACAGGTGGGTGAACTCATCGGTATCAAACGCGGCGGTAATGGCAAAAGCTGGAAATGGGGAATCGGGGTGATCCGCTGGATGAAGTTCAACGCCGATAACAACCTGCAAGTGGGCATTGAAATGATGAACCCGGACGCCGCCGCGATCGGGCTGCGTTCCACCGCCTCCGCGGATAATTTCCAACGTACCCTGATGCTGCCCGAACTGAGCGCCATCAGCCAGCCTGCCACCCTGATCACCAGCCCGGTACCATGGCGCGAAGGCCACCAGGTCACCCTGAAGATCCTGGGCAAGGAAATGCCCATCACCCTCACCAAGTCACTGCAAAATACCGGGCATTTTGCGCAGTTTTTATTCGATATTCATGACCAGAACAAGCAAACTGATAACTCCGGCAACAATGACTGGCTGAATGATAAAGATTTTAATAATGTCTGGTCCTCCATCTAATTATCATTGATGATTTCTTAAGATTTTTCAGCAATTTGCCGATATAACCTCCATAAACTTGCAACACATGCTTGCAAAATGCAGCGTTGCAATGACATCATTGCCCTGTAAAGGACTCAAAATAATAAAGCCGGACTTGTGCCCGTGAGTGAAAAAAACCTGGTCAGAATTCTTACCGTATTTGATACCTCTGAAGAAGCAGAAACGCTGGTTAACCTGCTGCGTAATTCGGGGCATATTGTTCGTGATATTCGCGTTGAAGACGATGAAGACATGGAAACCGCCCTGGAAGAGAACCCCATTGATATCATCATCGCCAAGCATACCCTTCCCCTGTTCAGCGCAAAGCAGGCACAGGAAATTCTGATCCGTACCGGCCGCGATATTCCACTGGTGGTGATCACCGCGCCGGGCAAAGAAGCCTCGGCGATGGATGCCTTGAATAGTGGTGCCCGCGATGTGGTTGCCTCTGATCAGGGCGAACGTTTCAAGCATATCATTGCCCGCGAACTGGGTGACCTGCATGAGCGGCGCGCGCACCGACGCAATGAAAAACTATTACGCGAGACAGAAAAACGTGCCCGTGATCTGATTGACAGTTCCCGTGACGCGATTGCCTATGTGCACGACGGTATGCATATTTACGCTAACAAGGCCTACCTGAAGATGTTTGGTTACGATGACCTGGAAGATATCGAGGGCATGCCGATTCTTGATATGGTCAGTTCTGAAGATCACGCCAACCTGAAAGAATTTCTGCGCAGCTATGCCAAGGGCCAGGCCAAGGAAGATCATATTGATGTACATGGCCAGAATGTTGATGGCGACAATTTCGATATCACCATGGAGTTTTCCAATGCCAGTATGGAAGGTGAATCCTGTTCACAAATCATTATCCGTGACCAGGCTGATAGCAAGGAACTGGAAAAACAACTGACCGCCCTGAGTAAACAGGACCTGCTCACCGGCCTGTATAACCGCAATTACTTCATCGAACAGGTTGACCGCTATATCTCGATTGCCGTGGAAGGAAAGTCCAAGGGCGGCATTCTATACATGACGCTCGATAACTATGAAGAACTGAAAGACAAGATCGGTATTTCCGGTATCGACCTGTTAATAACGGATATCGC
The DNA here is from genome assembly GCA_050116415.1 of Thioalkalispiraceae bacterium. Lineage (GTDB taxonomy): Bacteria > Pseudomonadota > Gammaproteobacteria > UBA6429 > Thiohalophilaceae > JARRJY01. Next base: position 6,281 of record JASFOS010000039.1, on the reverse strand, counting down.
CGCAACCTTGAAAGAAAAAATCGGTGACAAGGGACTTTTGGCCCGCTTTGAAGGACCGGTGTTTACCTTCCTGTTGCAGGACGTCGATCAGAAACAACTCGAGAAAGCTGCTGAAGCCATCTGTAAGCTAATCGCTGACCATATTTCAGATATCAATGGCCGGTCGGTGAATACCACGGCAAGTATCGGTATCACTGCGATCAATGATACGACTAATAATGCACTGGAGTGCATCGAGCGTGCAGAAAAAGGCAGCCATAGTGCCAAACGGACCGGTGGCAACCAGTACTTCGCTTTCAACCCTGCCATCGAAGAACTTGAAGAAAAAGAAGAAATGGTGGTCTGGGCACAACGTATCAAGTCCGCGCTCAAGAACAATCATTTCAAACTGCTGTTCCAACCTATCGTCAGCCTGCATGGTGATACCGGCGCTCATTACGAAGTACTGTTACGCATGGTTGATGAAGAGAGTGGTGATGAGATCTCACCACCCAGTTTCATGCCCGCGGCAGAAGCAACCTCGTTAACCAATTTTATAGATCGCTGGGTGATCGCCAACACCCTGATGGTACTCGCTGATCGCCTGAAGCAAAATATGCCTACTCGGATGTTCCTCAAGTTATCCGTCGGCTCCCTGGCGGATAGTGAGTTCCTGCCCTGGATAAGCGAACGCCTTAAATCGATGCGTATTGATACCACGAACCTGGTATTTGAAATTAGCGAATCAACAGCATTAAACCATCTGAAACAGGCGCAAGTCGTGATCGAGGGTCTACGTCAACTGAATTGCCGGGTAGTGCTTGAAAACTTTGGCATGGAACAAAACACCCTCCAAGCATTGAAACACTTCGAAGTGGACTATATCAAGTTCCATCCTGAGTTGATGAAAGGCCTGATTCAAAATACCGAGAACCAGGAAAAAATCAAAAACATTTCCCATGAAGTCAGTGAAAAGAATATCCAGACCATCGCGGCTTACGTGGAAGATGCCAATAGCCTTGCCATACTATGGCAAAGCAGCATCAACTTTATCCAGGGACATTTCCTGCAGCAACCTGATGTGGATATGAACTACGACTTCACCGAAGGCTTCTGATTTCAATCCAGAACATGCGATACCAGGCCATCGGCCAGTTTCGGCTCAAACCAGGTCGACTTGGGTGGCATCACTTCATTGGCATCGGCAACGGCCATCAAGCTATCCAGGCTGGTTGGGTATAAAGAAAACGCAAGCTGCATCTCCCCTGAGTCGACACGCTTCTCCAGTTCTGCCAGGCCGCGAATCCCGCCAACAAAATCAATACGCTTGTCACGACGTGGATCAGAAATGCCCAGGATCGGCTCGATCAGGTTATTCTGAAGCAAGCTGACATCCAGACTGCCGACCGGGTCAGAAGGTATTCTGTCTTGCTTGATAGTCAACAAGTACCACTGCCCGGATAGATACATGCCGAACTGCCCGGCTGCCTGGGGTTTCAGCGGCTGTTCACTTTTTTCCACCTGGAAATACGCTTCGACCTGTTGCAGAAAGTCCGCCTGGTTCAGGCCGGCCAGGTCCTTGATGACCCGGTTATAGTCGAGGATCTGCATCTGGTTATCGGGAAAAATGACCGACAGAAAATAATTATAGGCTTCCTCGCCGGTGTGATGGGGGTTTGCCTGTTGACGCATCGCAGCAACACGCGATGCCGCCGCGGAACGATGGTGGCCATCAGCGATATACAGGCTTTCCATGGCATCAAAAGTACTTGTGATCGTCTCAATGCTTGCCTGTTCCTTGATGACCCAGAGGGTATGCTGCACACCATCGTCAGCAGTCAGGTCATATTCAGGTGGTGTTTTTGTCACTTCGTCAACCAGCTGGTCAACGAGCGGGTGATGGCGATAAGTGAGAAATACCGGGCCAGTCTGTGCATTCAAGGCATCGATCTGGCGTACCCGGTCATCTTCCTTGTCAGGCCGGGTAAACTCGTGCTTGCGAATACGGTTGCTGTCATAGTCCGTAACCGAGGCCACTGCCACAAGACCAACCTGCCGGTGTTCTCCCATGACCAGTTGGTAAACATAATAATAAGCCGCCGGGTCCTGGAACAATACGTTTTCTGCAAGCAGCCTCTGCAGGTTTTCGGCGCCCTTGGTATAAACCTCGGAATCATACGGATCAATATCTTCCGGAAGGTCAATTTCAGGCTTCGAGATATGCAGGAAACTCCATTTGCGTCCCGCGGCCCGTTCTCGCGCCTCGGCGGTATTTAAAACATCATAAGGTGGCGCGACAACGTCCGCGGCATATTCTTTCCTGGGACGCAGGCCTGCAAAAGGTCTGATTAACGACATGATAGTATTTCCTTGGTTGTTATATTTATTATCTGGTTAGCGGGCATTATCATACACAACACCGTGTTGTTTTTCTCATAACCAGTTAATGCTTCTCATCAATGCCATTCATCTTTCAATGCCATGATGCGTTCACTTAACGGTGGATGACTGGCGAACAGGCGTTTCATCCCTCTGCCAATACCACCGGATATACCAAACGAACCCAACTCACCGGGTAACTCATGATGCTGCCGACCGGCCTGTAAACAGCACAACGCTGCCTGCATCGAGTTGCTGCCGACCAGTTCAGCCGCTCCTTTATCTGCATTAAACTCACGCCAGCGACTGAACCACATAACCAGCATGGTAGCAATGAAACCTATCGAAAACTGTAGTATCAGCCAGCTGGTGTAATAGGCGGGGCCGAAATTGTTTTTTCTTTTTAGCAACTTGTTGTCTATCAACCACCCTGCAAAATGACTGGGCAACAACACCATCACATTGATCACGCCTTGCATCAGGGAAAGTGCCAGCATGTCATGGTTGGCAATGTGTGTTATCTCGTGGGCCAGTACCGCTTTTTGCTCGTCATGGTTAAGACTGTATAACAGGCCACTACTGACAACGATGATGGCATGTTTTTGACTCAGCCCGGTTGTAAACGCATTAATATCAGCCGACTCGTAGATTGCCAGTTGTGGCTGGCATATATTTTTCCTGCTTGCTAACTCGCCAAGCAGGTTGTAAGTCTGTTGATAATACTGATCAGCGGGTGATATGACTTGCCTGACCCGCATGAACTTGCAGACGAACCATTTTGACAGCATGGTCCAGCTGAGCGCGCCCCCCATCGCGACAAGGAAAAGATAAAACTGCCATGGCTCAAGAAACAAAATCGAGTCGGGTGATATTTCCACCAGGCCCGTGATCATCATGAACTGCTCATTGACCAGCACCATCGCCAGCACCGTGAGCAAAAACAGGGAGATCGACTTGAGAAGGGAAAACAGGAAATTCATGCTAATTTGCGCGCCCAGCTATTTTCGGAGCAATCCCCTTTCATCCCGGCCTGCAAAATCACCGTATTTTTGAATTAGTTCACAACAAATAGCAGCAAATTGACACATTTTTTGCCTACAGGCGTGATTTTTCCTATATTTTAGTTATGGAAATAAATACTAATAAAACATACAATGTATCCACCTGAAAAGATACATCAAATTAGCCTTTTTCTACCCCGGTAGGTTTTACATCAAGTGACAAAGGAACGTTTACCCCTACACACCAGGTTATGGGAAAAGTGTCATGGTTCGATACGAGAACAACTGGCCCGCATAACCCGCTACCTGACGCCTGTTCATTTCCCGATCGCCTACAAGCTGGCGATTGTTATTACCCTGCTAATCACTAGCAGCATGATTATTCTCGGCCTGGCCATCGTGTCAGGTCAAACCCAGTTGCAGAAACAGCAAATCTCCAACTTTGGGCAGACCGTTGTTAGCCAGCTGGCAGAATCATCCAAGGAACTGGTGCTGTCTGATGATTTACTTGGCCTGATGGTGGTCATTAGCAATCTTGGCAGTAATGAAAATATCCTCGGCGCCGTGGTCTATTCTGACAACGGTAAGGTATTGGCCTCGTCCGGGGTCGTGCCCGCCAATGACATCATCCGGCTCTATGCTGACTCGACCCAGTCCGGCAATAACCATTACCACGTCGAGTGGCGCAGCTTCAACGAGCACAGTGAACAGGTTGATGCGATTTCCTACATCACACCCATCCGCTTCAAGAACCTAGTTGCCGGACATGCGCTGGTTACCTTTAGCAAGGCTTCCATGACCAAGGCGATCCACGAAACCATACAGGCGATTATTACTGCCACCCTGGTAATGAGTATTCTTGGTATCTTCATCTCGCTGTTCATGGGCAAACGCCTGTCACGCCCCATTCACAACCTGATGAATGCCAGTAAGGCGATTGATAACGGCAACTATAATTACCAGATAAAAGAACGCCGCAATGATGAAATCGGTTATCTCACCGAGGCCTTCAACACGATGGCTAAGGGAATGCTGGAAAAAAACCAGGTGGAGAACGCCTTCTCCAGGTTTGTTTCAACTAATGTCGCAAAACAAATCATGGCAAACCTGGATGAAGTTCAGCTGGGAGGGCATCACGTCGATGCTACTGTGTTGTTTGCCGATATCGTTGGTTTTACCAGCCTTTCAGAAAAACTTACTCCGGATGAAGTTGCTAACCTGCTGAACGAGTATTTCACCTATATCTCAATGGCCAGTCAGTTATACGACGGAACTATTGATAAGTACATGGGTGATTGTGCCATGATCGTGTTTGGTGTTCCCAAGCAGGATCCTGAACATAAGTTCAACGCGATTGCCTGTGCAGTTATGATACAGCGACTCGTGGAACGGCTTAATGCAATACGTATCGCGAAAGGTAAAATCGCTATTAACTTCCGCATCGGGGTAAACAGCGGCAACATGCTGGCAGGTAATATGGGATCACAGGATCGCATGCAATACACGGTGGTAGGTGAAACCGTGAACCTGGCTTCACGTCTGCATACCGCTGCTGGCAAGGGACAAATTATTATTACTGAACAGCTTTATAATGATAAGGATATCAAATGGCGTGTCCATGCAACGGTACACAAATCCATTCAACTACGCGGCATTGCTTCCCCGGTATCAACCTACCTGGTCAACGAGCTGACCGCCAGTTACCGCAGCATAATGGATTCACAAATAGAAGATATCATTCGCAGCAAATCCGTCGCCTGATGTTTCGTCTCTCAGTTATTATCCTACTGGTCTTATCACTGCATGGCTGTGCTTATCTTCACTCCATGGATACTGACCTGGTGCAGCGCATCGACCAATGGACTGCTGCCAATGAATATGCCAGGGCACTTAATACGCTCGAATATGTTTCCAAATCGCATCAGCAGTATGCGGTATTGATGAAGAAAAAACGCCATATCCAGTTACTGGCCGGGGAGTTCGCCAACCAGCGCCACGCCACGGCCCAGGCGGCAGAAAAACAACAACAGTGGAGCAAGGCAAATGACATCTATCTAGATGCACTGGACAAGCTACCTGAAAACACCTTTCTCAAAACCGAATACCAGGATTTCATTACTCGGCGTGATGAATTCCTCGACAACCTAGAGTTTAAACTCAGCATCAGTAAGGGCAGCTGGTTAATTGAAAGCCAGCCGATACAAAAAACCATTGCCACTGCCAACCCGTATGATCGCCTGGCACAAAAACGTTACCAGAACACCATCAAGGAAATGGAGGTGACCGCCAGGGACTTACTCCACTGTACCGAAGTCGCCATCCAGGCAGGACGCATGGCGCTGGCCGAAAATTGCCTGCAAACAGCAAGCAGCCTTAACCCGAAACATATCGATGAGGCCAGGATGAAAAAATTCCGCGCGCAGCTGGCAGAGACACATCAGCGTCGTCTTAGCGTGCAGAATGAGAAAACCCGTAACCTTATCAACGAACTAAAACAGGGTTACAGCAATGAAAATTTGCAGCGCGCACAACGTCACCTTGCAACCATACGCGAGTCCGACAAGCAGAACAAAGAATCAAGGCAACTGGCTGCACAACTCAACGAACTACTGGAAACCGGTATTACCAACCGCATCGAATCAGGTCGCCACCTCTACAGTAACGGGCAGATCGAGGAAGCCTTATCAATCTGGATTCCATTACAACCGATCGCGCCTGACAATGCCAGACTACAGGATTATATTCAGCGCGCCAAAAGAGTCCTGGACAAGGTTAAAAAACTCAGCAACAAGCCCCCTGCTATTCCGTTACCGTAACCTCACCCTCGGGTTTCAGACAGTCAACGGCCCTGAATCCTTGTGGTAGCTTACGCCCCCGCTGACCTCTTTCACCTTCAAAGTTTTCCATGTCGTCCGGTTTCAT
>JASFOS010000038.1:0-17013 GCA_050116415.1 Thioalkalispiraceae bacterium | reverse complement strand
TCTCTGCGAGCTTCATTCAGCACTACTTCGCTGCTCGCTCAGGGCGCACTGTAAAATCTCTTCGAGCTTCATTCAGCACTACTTCGCTGCTCGCTCAGGGCGCATTAAGAACCAGAGTACAGGAAGTGTTCCGATCACCAGCATCAAGGCGGCTGGCGCCGCCAGCTCCAGCATTTCCTCACTGGCTTCGATCCAGATACGCACCGGCAGGGTGTCAAAGCCGGTGGGACGTAAAATCAGTGTCGCGGGGAGCTCTTTCAGGGTATCGATAAACACCAGCACCCAGGCGCTGGCCATGCCACCTTTCAACATGGGCAGGATAACCCGGGTCAGGTTTTCCCAGGCACTGGCACCCAGGCTGCGCGAAGCCTGCTCAATCGACGGGGTGAGTTGTTGCACGGCGGACTCCTGTGCCTGGATGGCCAGTGGCAGGAAACGTATCACCATGGCCAGCACCAGCACGATCATGCCGCCATATAAAAACGGCATGGCATCCAGCACAAAGGCGAGGATGCCCAGTGCGATCACCGGGCCGGGTAACACGAAACCAATGCTGGCCATGTGCAAGTAACCCTGGCTCAGGCGGCTACGCATGCGTGCATGATAGAGCGCGACGGGTAACGCCGCGAGCACGGTCAAGCTGGCGGCCATGAAACTGACGCTCAGCGAGTTCTGTACATAACCCCAGAACTCCATGTTGATAAGCTCGTCCATCCACGCCTGCCAACTCCATGACACCATCCAGGCCACCGGCAGGATGAAAGCAAACAACGCAATCAGTCCCAGCCATAGCCAGATCATCACGGTTTCAAACCAGGTTGCGGGGCGGGCCTCGATACGTTTTGATTTACTGCTACCGTAGTAACGCTGGCGGTTACGGAAAAACCGTTCCAGGATCATGAACGTCAGGCTCAATGAAACCAGCACCAGGCTCAAACCGGCCGCGGACTGGTAATCAAAGCGGCCACTCATTTGCAAATAAATGCTCAGGGTGAAGGTCTGGTAACGCAGCATGCTCACCGCACCAAAATCCGACAGGGTATGCAGCACCACCAGCGCCAGGCCGGCTGCGATGGCCGGGCGTAACATGGGCAGGTTGACCCGCCAGAAAACCTGCGCCGGGGTGGCACCCTGGATGCGTGCCGCTTCTTCCAGGTCCTGCTGGGAACGTGACAGGGCATCGCGCACCAATAAAAACACGTAAGAAAAACCGGCCAGTGACAGGATAAAGGTCACGCCAAGAATGTTGAACAATTCCGGGGGATAGGAATCACTGCCAAACAGGACATGCCAGAGCTGGCCCAGCCAGCCACTTTCTTCCAGCAAGCTGGTATAGATATGGGCAAAGACGTACGTCGGTATGGTTAACGGTAACACCATCAACCAGATGGCAATGCGTTTACCGATAAAATCGCGCCGGGTTATCCACCACGCTGCCGATACGCCAAGGGTAAACGCACCGATCGCGACCAGTACCGAGAGGCTCATGGTATTCCATAACAGCCCCGGCAATCGGCTACTCCATAAATTAGCCCATTGCTGCAGCGACAGCTTACTGCTGTTGTATAGCACGAACAGTAACGGGATAGCGGCACTCAATACCACGCATAAAGCAAGAAACCCGCGCCAGGTGACGCGGGTATTCAGACATTGCAAACAAAACAATGGAGAAGACGTAGACAAACTTTCACCTGCTGTTATGGCATACCAACAGATTCAATGATATCCAAAGTTGCGTTACGTTGCTTACCTAATTCTTCCATCGGCACGTTGGCCACTTTGTAGCTTCCGGCAGCTGGCACCATTTTATCTGCCGATACCCCTTCACGGGTAGGATATTCGCGGTTTACCTTGGCAAAAATCTCCTGTCCCTGTTTTGAAACCAGGAAGCGCATGAGTTTTTCTGCCGCTGACTTGTTCTGGCTGTAGCGGGTAATGGCCGCACCCGCCACGTTCCAGGCCACACCCATGGCATCCTTACCTTGATCAGGCAACAGGATGCGAATATTGGCATCGGGATGCTTGTCCAGGTGACGGTAAATATAGTAATGGTTCACCAGGCCAATGGATTTTTTGCCACCGGCCACCGCCTTGACGATCTTGCTGTGCTTGTTGAACACCTTGGTGTCGACATTCTGCTTCATGCCCTTTAACCACTCGGTAGTTTTTTCCTTGCCTGCCTGGTCCATGTAAACGGTCACACCGGCGATATAACTTTCATTGGCGCTATGCGTGATACCAAGCTTACCCTTGAGGCGTGGATCAGCCAGGTCAAAAACAGATTTTACAAAGTCCACTCCCTTGGCCTTGGTATTCACGACCAGGACACGGGCTCGCGCGGATAAGCCAATCCAGCTATTGTCCCTGGCGCGGTAGTTAGCAGGAATATGCCGGGCAATCTCGTTATCTACCGGGGTAAACAAACCCATTGCAGACCCCTTTTGCAGGTTACCGGCATCGTTACTGATAAACATGTCTGCCGAGGTTTTATCACCTTCCAGCTTTAACTTGTTCAGCAACGCGGTGGAGCTGCCACTATGAATGGTCACCTCGATACCGGTTTGCTCGGTAAAGGCATTGATGACCGGTTTTACGAATTTATCGCTACGCCCTGAATACACCACCAGGGACTGGGGCGCGGCAGAAAGTACGGCGGGAATAAACAACGCCAGGAAACTGAATAAAAAACGCATACTCATTATTGAAACCCCGTTTAAAAATCGATTGATTGAATAACCTAGAATGTTAATGATAATAATTCTCATTAACAAAAACAACCCTTCCTGGCGGAGATTTTTTCAGTTCTATGGCTGCGCAATTAAACGAATAATTGCCGCATCACCAACATGGTATTTGCCCTCATTTAGCATCGCGATCAACGTTTCGAGCTGATGAATCCTGGCCCGCGAGAAATCGGTTTCCAGCATTTCCTGAGTGTAGAGCATGTTGATATCGCGAGGCCCGCCGGAATCATAATCCAGCTGCTCCCGGGTATAGGCTTCCAGGATCAGGGTTCCCCCGGGCTTCAGTGTCTCCAGGGCATGCTGGTGAATCCGCGCTCGGTGTTCGTCCCTGAAGTGTGCATATATAAGTATAACGTGGTCATATTCTGCCACCGGCCAGTCCCAGCTATAAATATCGGCACAAACCGTCTCGATACAGGTTCCCTTTTCCCGGGCCAGCTGTTGCGCCTTTTCCAGCCCCACCTGCGAATAGTCCACCGAGGTCACCTCGAGTCCCTGCTCGGCCAGCCACACGCCATTGCGCCCTTCACCATCACAGACCAGCAAGGCACGCTGTCCGGGTTTAAACCTGGCGGCCAGCGACTGCAGAAAGACATTGGGCTCCGTGCCGTAGGCAAAACCCTGCTCCTTGTAACGCTCATCCCAAAAATGCTGATCCACTTGCTCGACTACCTGTTTAACGTTAATCCTGAAATGCTCACTGTCTTCCCGCGGCTTATCTTTTCTGGCCAGATGCCAATGACCCGACTGTCAGACCCTGCACAAAAATTGAAAATACCACTATCACGTAGGTAATGGCGACAATGATGTCACGTTCGCCACCCAGTGGCAGGGACAGCGCCAGGGCGATGGATATCCCGCCGCGCAAGCCACCCCAGGTCATCATCTCGATGACCCGTGGACTGAACTCGCGGAAAAAACGCATCACTGAAATAGGCAGGCCAATACTGGTGAAGCGGGCCAGCAACACGATGGGGATAATGGTCAGCGCCGCCAGCAGGTACTCCTGCTCGAAACTGAGTATCAACACTTCCAGTCCCATCAGGACAAACAATACCGCATTGAGAATTTCATCCAGCAGTTCCCAGAAAGTATCCAGGTGTTCACGGGTAGCATGGGACATGGCAAAACTGCGCCCCTGGTTACCGATCAGCAAACCTGCTACCACCATGGCAATGGGTCCCGAGAGATGGAAAGCGTTGGCTAGTGCATACCCCCCCATCACCAGTGATAGCGTTATGAGGATTTCAACCTGGTAATTATTGAGATTTTTGAGCATCCAGAATGCCAGCCAGCCGGTAACCAGGCCAAAAACCATACCGCCTAACGCTTCGTGCGCAAACAACAGGCCGATGGAAGCCGGTGTTGGGGTCTGGCCGCTGCTGGCAATACCCAGCAAGACCAGGAACACCACCACCCCCACGCCATCATTGAACAATGACTCGCCAACGATCTTGGTCTCCAGGCTTTTACTCACCCCCGCCTGTTTGAGAATGCCCATTACCGCGATGGGATCGGTGGGTGATATCAGGGCACCAAACAACAAGGCATAGATATAGGGAATAGTCAGTCCCAGTGCATCAAGCACGAACCAGCTCAATGAGCCAATCAAAAAGGTCGAGGTAATCACGCCAAAAGTAGCCAGGATGACTATGACCCATTTCTGCCTGGCCAGGTCTTCAAGGTTGACATGCAAGGCACCGGCAAACAGCAGGAAACTTAACATGCCCTGCATCAGGGTTTCATGAAAGTCGATACTTTGCAGTAACTGCCGGGCTGGACTACTGACATCGGCCAACCCCAGTTTTTCGGTGATGATCAGGGCCAGTGAACAAACCAGCGAAATCAGCATAATGCCGATAGTGGTCGGCAGTTTGAAAAAACGGGCATTAATAAAGCCAAAAACGGCGGCGAGTGTAATGAGTACGGCGGCCGCATTCAGTAGCTCCATAACCGGCTCCTTGTGTTATTTTTATAGTTGTATGCCTTTGGCAAGCCTGGGCTGTTCACCGGATAACCCCATGGCATGACGCACCAGGGTGTTTTTTATCAGCGGCGTATGTTGTACCAGGTTCATTCCGCTATTGCGTAACCAGCCCAGCAACGAAGACTGGTTGCTGAACAAACGTTTAAAACCATCCATGGCCATCAACATGCTGCGATTATCAGCCCGGCGCCAACGCTCATACTTGCGTAACACATCCAGTCGACCGATATCTTTTTTAGCCTGCCTGGCGGCACTCAGGACTTCTGCCAGTGACGCCGCATCCGCCATCCCCAGGTTCACACCCTGGCCGGCCAGCGGATGGATGGTATGCGCCGCATCACCCACCAGGGCCAGGCGTGGCTCAACGTAGGCGTTGGTTTCAAAAAAGCGTAACGGGAAAGTGGCGCGTGGTCCAACCTCGGTGATTTCACCCAGTTGTTCTTCGAAGGCGGCCTGTAACTCGATGGCAAAATGATCCTCCGGCAAGTTTTTTAACTGCTCGGCCTGCTCGGGTGAGGTCGACCAGACAATGGAACTGTAACCATCAGGCAGCGGTAAAAACGCCAAAGGACCGTTGGGCAAGAAACGTTGCCAGGCGGTCTCCTGGTGGGAGCGAGCGGTTTTGACATAGCTGACCAGTGCCGCCTGGTCATAATCCCAGCCCCTGACACTGATAGCACGCTGCTGGCGTACCCAGGAGCGACTGCCATCAGCCGCAACCACCAGCCTGGCTTTCAATATGCTGCCATTACTCAAACTGAGAGAGGCATGTTGTGCCTCTATATCCAGTGACGTTGCCTGAACCTCGGTAACCAACTCAACCTGTTCAAGCGTAGCCAGTTGTTGATGCAGGGCCTTGAGGGTAACCCGGTTTTCTACAATGTGGCCAAGCGTGGCTTCGCCCAGTTCGGCGCTGTCAAAGTGCAGTACCCCTTCACCCCCGGCATCCCAGACATGCATTTCACGAAAGGCACTGATGCGCTCCGCTTGCATACGTGGCCAGACATGTAGGGTCTCGAGTATTTGTTGGCTGGCGCGGGTTAACGCCGATACACGCAGGTCATAGCCCTGTTCAGGCCAAGACAGTACCGGCTTGTGGGTATCGACCAGCGCAACAGAAAAATTGTTTTCACCCAGGGCACAGGCCAGCGTACTGCCCACCATGCCGCCACCGACAATGATCACGTCATAGTTATGTGATTGACCACTCATGGTAACGGTAAGCCTCGCGCCAGCCGTGACAACTTGCCAACGTAACCCATGGCATGACGTGCCATCACGTGTTTTAACGGTGGACACAGGTCCATCATCACCAGGCCAACGTTGCGGGCCAGCATCAACGGCGGCAGTTTGGAGCTGAACAGTCTCACCAGGCCATCGGTCACCAGCGAGGTCTGCCAGTGATCGCGTTTACGCCACTGTGCATAGTGTTTTAAAACCCGCAGGTCACCTAACGGCATGTTGTTGCTGGAGGCCTCAACCAGTACCTGCGCCAGGCTGGCTACATCACGCAAACCCAGGTTAAAGCCCTGCCCGGCCACCGGGTGCAGGGTATGGGCGGCATTGCCGATAAACGCCAGGTGCGGGCGCACATGTTCACGTGCCTGCATGAACTTCAAGGGATAGACATGGCGCGTACTGGCTTTGACAAAGTGACCTGCCCGGTTACCAAAGCGTTGCTGTAACTGTTGCAGAAAAGTCCTGTCATCCCAGCCCGCCACTTCTTCGCTCTGCTTGCTGCTCACTGTCCATACCAGTGCGTAGACATGATCGTTTTCCTGGTCTGGGGATAAAGGTAGTAATGCCATGGGTCCGCTATCGGTAAAGCGCTCATAGGCCACGTTGTGATGGGGCGCGTCTACCGCGACATTGGCAATCACCGCATGCTGGCCGTAGTCTGTTTCAAACACGTTAACACCGCTCAGCTGGCGCGCCATCGACTGGCCACCGTCAGCCGCCACCACTAACGGGGTGCGCAGGGTCTTGTCATGTCCCTGATGTTCAATGCCCACTTCCGCCGAGGCAGCGGAAAACGCCAGGCTTTTCAGCCGGGCGGGACATAGCAACTCGATGTTGCTGAAACTGGCCAGGCGCTCGGTCAGTACTTTGCCCAGGACCCGCATTTCAACCACATAGCCAAGCGCCTCAACCTTCTCCTGCTCACTATCCAGGCGGGTAATACCGGCATGGCCACGATCGGAAATATGAATCTTTTTAATGGGCGCAACACCCAGTTGTTCGATTTGCTGCCACAAGCCCATGCTGGAAAATATTTGCTGTGAGCCCTGCGCCAGGGCCACGGTACGGGCGTCGAAACGCGGTTGCAGGTTTTGCGCTGTGTCTGTAACAAATGGCGCGGCCTCGATGACAGCGATGCGCAACTTGCTGTCACCCAGCGCACAGGCGAGGCTCGCCCCGACCAGGCCGCCACCGACAATGATCAGGTCATAATCAAAATAGGTATCGCGCATTGCCTGTCTCCCTTTAGCCGGCCATCAGGGCTTCGACTTCATCGGGTTGCTTGGGAACACCCTCGGTCAGCACTTCATAGCCGTCCCGGGTCACCAGTACATCATCTTCGATGCGAATGCCGATGTTCCACCACTTGGGATCGATATCTTCCGCTTCGGCAATGTAGAGTCCCGGCTCAACCGTCATCACCATACCCGGCTCCAGTACACGCCACTCATCGTCAATCTTGTAATCACCGACGTCATGCACATCCATGCCCAGCCAATGGCCGGTACGGTGCATGTAGAATCGCTTGTAGGTCTCATCCTCGATCAGTTTATCGACCTTGCCCGTGAGCAAGCCGATATCAACCAGGCCCCGTGTGATCACTTCAACCGCGGCCTCATGGGGATCGTTCCAGTGATTGCCCGGCCTGACCTTTTCAATCGCCGCCAGCTGGGCTTCCAGCACGATCGAGTACAACACGCGCTGCTCCTTGCTGAAACGACCGTTGACCGGAAACGTCCGCGAGATATCCGCCGCATAGTAATCGAACTCGGCACCGGCATCGATCAACACCAGGTCACCATTCTTCAACGCTTCGCGGTTGTCCACGTAATGCAGGATACAGCCATTCTTGCCGCCACCGACGATGGATGAATAGGCCGGGAAACGCGCGCCTTGTTTCATGAATTGATGCAGCAACTCGGCTTCCAGTTGATACTCCTTTACGCCCGGTTTACAAATCTGCATGGCACGACAATGTGCCCTGGCGGAAATGCTGGCCGCCTTGCGCATGGCCTTTACTTCATGACTGCTTTTAAACAGGCGCATGTCATGCAGAATATGGTCCAGCGCGACAAACTCGCTGGGGGTATGCACCCCGGCACGTTCCTTGGTGCGTAGCCGGTTTACCCAGCCGATCAGGCGCTGGTCAAAATCCGGGTGGGTACCCATGGTATAGAACACGCGTTCCTTGTTCTCCAGCAAACCCGGCAGAATGTCATCGATATCGTCAATGGGAAACGAATCGTCCGCCTTGTAATCGGTCACGGCCCCATCCTGGCCGGCACGCGGGCCATTCCAGGTTTCCATGTCCGGGTCATTCTCGCGGCAGAACAGGATATATTCACCATGTTCACGCCCCGGCACGATCACGGCCACCGCTTCAGGCTCCGGGAAACCGGTCAGATAATAAAAATCACTATCCGGACGATAGTGGTATTCGACATCACGATTACGAATTCGAACCGGTGCCGCGGGCAAAATCGCCACCGCGCTGTCACCCATCATCTGCATCAGTTGTTTACGACGTTTTACAAATTCCTGGCCGTTCATAACATGTTCAATGGAGTTGTTTTGGATTATCTTTACCTGCGGCATGCAAGCTTTTCATTTCCTGGCGAAACATCAATGCGCCAACCCGCATGTATTCAACAATCTCGGCGAAGGCGTTTTCCGAAGCTTCTTCATCATCCAGCGATAACGAATCGGCCCGGCTGATCTTGATAAAATCCTGTACCAGTTCGGGTAAATCCCCGGGTAAATTGGCCACATCAGCCACACCGCCAAGTCCCAGGCCCATCAAATACCCCTGCGCCCAGTCACTGATGGCCTCGACCCGGGCATCCAGGATCGAGTCATCCGTTGGCAACAATAGCTGGAAGTCAAAGTCGGCGTCATCAAGCTGTTCAGCCGTCGCCTTGAACATTTCGCCCAGCACCGCGAGCACATCCTGGGGCAGTTCCTTGGCTTTCTCAGCCGAGACATACAGCGCCAGCCACTGGGCCGGGTTGAGGTTTTCCACCGTGCATAACAGGGCCGTCAAACCACCATGGCACTCGGCCGCGCTACTTTCCAGGCCGGCGCGGTTTACCGCGTCAGCCACTACATCATAATCGGGTAATTCTTTGCTCATACTTATATATAATACATGGGTTGCTGCCCACAGCATATGGCACAGCGCCACAAACTCGCCATAAGAACGCCGTTGTGGCGGATTCAGCCGTTGACCCTGCCAGCCTGCCGCTCTATATTGGAGTTCTCGAGAATACTTGCTGGCAACCATAACAACGAACTACGCCAATGGATGAATTAGACCTTAAAAAACTCGAATCCCGTGTTGACGATCTCATCAAGGCTGTCGACCGTCTGCAGCAGGAAAACAAGACCCTGCGTGATAGCCAGACATCGCTGATTACAGAGCGCAATAGCCTGATGGAAAAGACCGAAATGGCCAAAACACGCGTCGAGGCCATGATCAATCGCTTGAAGGCACTGGAAGATGAGTAGAAATACCAATAAAGGCATCACCGTACATATCCTGGACAAGGAATACCTGGTCGCCTGCCCGGAAGACGAGCAACATGACCTGATGCGCTCCGCCGACTACCTGGATCGCAAAATGCGTGAAATCCGTGATGCGGGCAAAATCGTTGGTTCCGATCGCATCGCGGTCATGGCCGCGTTGAATATTTCCCACGAACTGCTCACCCAGGGGCAAGGCAGCGACTTGCTGGATACCAATATCAGCAGCCGCCTAAAAGGTATCCAGGAAAAAATTGAAGATGCCTTGTACAAAAGTCAACAGATAGAAATCTGATTCCCGCTGGTAATTCCGGCCTATCTTTGAGTATCATTTGTTCTGGACGCCCCTGTGGTATTCGTTAGCTGGTCTGAGTACCCTTGAGCCTTAAATACATCCCCCGGGAGCCGCGTTCGATGTTGTGTGCAAGTCCGCCATGTAGCGGAAAGCCTGATGCATCAACAACGCACCCACTTGAACCGTTGGTTCAAGGCAACGACCGCGACGGTATCTACGGGGTGCGTCCACCTTAATAATAACCATGACAGCATGAATTCACGCAACGACATCAGAAACCGGATGCGTCAACAACGCAGCGCCCTGAGCCTGCACCAGCGCATTGATGCGGCCGGACTGTTAAACCAGCATATCGCCTCATCCTCATTATTTCTCAATAGCCAGCATATCGCATTTTATTTACCCAACGAGGGCGAAATGGATATCAGCAGCCTGATTACCCTGGGCTGGGCGCTGAACAAACACTGCTATTTACCGGTACTGGGGCTGCGCAACAGCCGTAAGATGTGGTTTGCGCCGTATACCCCCGATACCCCCCTGATTGAAAACCGTTTCGCGATCCCTGAACCGCAACATCACCATAGTGATCGCTTGTTCAAGGCCCAGTCCCTGGATTTGATATTCATGCCGCTGGTGGCCTTTGACAAGCAGGGCAACCGACTGGGTATGGGGGGTGGCTTCTATGATCGCACCCTGCAGTTCCTGTTGCACCGACAATTCTGGAAAAAACCGCACCTGATCGGCACCGCCTATGCTTTCCAGGAAGTCCCCGAGCTGGAACACGCCAGCTGGGACGTACCCATGCAGGGCATCGCCACTGAAAATGGCTTACAGTTTTTCACAAACACCACAAAAGAAAACAAATCATGAAATACTGGTTAGTAAAATCCGAGCCTGATGCCTTCAGTATCGATGACCTGGCCAACATGCCAGGCAAAACCGAACACTGGGATGGGGTTCGTAATTACCAGGCACGTAATTTCATGCGCGACGAAATGAAAAAAGGTGACCAGGTATTTTTTTACCACTCAAACTGCAAAGAACCGGGCATTGTTGGTATCTGCAAGGTAGTAAAAGAGAGTTACCCGGACTTTACCGCGTTTGAAACCAGCAGCAAGTATTACGATCCCAAAAGTGACCCGCAAAATCCGCGTTGGTACATGGTTGATATCAAGCTGGTGCGCAAATTTAAACGCACCATTACCTTGCACGAGTTAAAAGAACAGAAAAAACTTGCTGATATGCCGCTATTACGCAAAGGAAACCGCCTCTCCGTGATGCCTGTCGATGCTAAACACTGGAAACACATCCTCTCAATGGAATAAATTCGCGCATTTATTCCCCTTAACTAAAAAATTTCATCAAAATTAAGCCATGCGACATGTAAATCATCGATGTAATGCATCCAGCCTATAAAAACAGGCTAAACAAGACCCGAATTTTTATTGCATCATGCAATTTTCAGGTTAAATACACGCTTGAGTCACGTTGAGCTGTCATCACGACATAAAAAACATGACGATCAACGATTCTGAAATGACAAATTCTGCTGAAAAATACAAAAATTATTAATCAAAACGCGTTTCATCGCTTACGAAACATGAAATTTATACGTCTGAGTGGAACGTTGGGCATGTTTTAGAAAAAAAACATCATGATTTTCCCGAATTACGCTTTCGAACCCCAAAATTTTTAAAAATTTTATAGAAAATGGTGTGTAATTTTGTGATGAATAGTAATTTTTTTAAATTTTTATAGCTGAAAACGCCTGAACTAAAAAAATTTTCCTGTTAATAACTAAAATTTTATAAAAATTGTCCGCTTTAAAGAAAAATTAAACATAAATTTATAAATTTTCATGTTTGAAACAATAAAAAATCACAAAACCTGGAAAATTTTTTAAAAATTTTACTTAAAAAAACAAAATTCATATAAAACAAGCTATAAAGTTAAAAAATTAATCAAAAAACTAGCATTTTATAAACAGTTAGCTATACTCTGCTAAACTCAGTGCTCAACGGAGGGTTGTATATGGCCACTAAGAAAAAAACCAAGAAGAAAGCTGCAAAGAAAAAAACAGCAGCTAAGAAAAAAACCGTTGCCAAGAAAAAGGCAGCAAAGAAAAAAACAGTAGCTAAGAAAAAAACCAAGAAAAAGGCTAAAAAGAAAGTAGCTAAGAAAAAGGCCAAGAAAAAGGCTAAAAAGAAAGTAGCTAAGAAAAAGGCCAAGAAAAAAGCTAAAAAGAAAGTAGCTAAGAAAAAGGCCAAGAAAAAAGCTAAAAAGAAAGTAGCTAAGAAAAAGGCCAAGAAAAAGGCTAAAAAGAAAGTAGCTAAGAAAAAAGCCAAGAAAAAGGCTAAAAAGAAAGTAGCCCGTAGAAAGAAAAAATAAGTCTTTCCAGGCTATTTTCCGGGAGTTTTCCCGAAAACGTTAAAGGGTCTGCATAAGCAGACCCTTTTTTATTGGCTGGCGCTGGAACTGAAGTGAAAAAAAGCCATCCGGCTGGTTATTTTTTATTCAGAAACTTATAAAAACAGCGCATAGGCCGGGTTATCGGTTTCTTCCCAATAGTTATAGCCGATCTTTTGCAAGAAGTTATTCAACTGTTCGTACTCGGCCTCTGGCACCTGCATCCCTACCAGGACACGACCGTAGGCGGCGCCATGGTTTCGATAATGAAACAGGCTGATGTTCCATTTTTGTCCCATATTTTTCAGAAAGCGTAGTAACGCACCGGGTCGCTCCGGAAACTCAAAGCGAAATACCCGTTCATTACTGGCATTGTTGGCTTTTCCACCCACCATGTACCTGATATGTAGCTTGGCCATTTCATTATCGGTCATATCCATCACCGGGTAATCTTTGTGCCGCAATTCAGCAATCAGGCTATTTTTTCCCTCTTCACCCTGGTTCATTTGCACGCCGACAAAAATATGCGCCTGGTCAGGATCACCAAACCGGTAGTTGAACTCGGTAATACCACGCATTCCCAGCGTTTCGCAAAAGGTACGAAAACTACCGGGACGCTCGGGAATGGTTACCGCAAGCAACGCTTCACGATGTTCGCCAAACTCCGCACGTTCTGCCACGTGGCGCAGGCGATCAAAATTCATATTGGCACCGCTATCAATGGCGACGAAGGTCTTGCCACTGACCGGGTTGTTATCCAGGTATTTTTTCAGCCCGGCTACGCCGAGGGCACCGGCCGGTTCGGCGATGGAACGCGTATCATCAAAGATATCCTTGATCGCCGCACAGATTTCATCGGTGGAAACCAGGATAACGTCATCGACGTATTGACTCGCGATGCGAAACGGCTCTTCACCAACCTGCCTGACCGCGACACCATCGACGAATATACCAACCTGGTCGAGCTTGACGCGCTGTTTGGCCTGCATGGCCGCATATAAACTGCCCGCATCCATCGGTTCGACACCGATGATCTTGATATGCGGGTAATGACCTTTAACCCACGCCGTGACACCGGCAATCAGGCCGCCACCTCCAACCGGGACAAAAATTGCATCGATGTTATCGCCTTGCTGCTTGAGGATCTCCATACCGATGGTACCCTGGCCCGCAATGATCTCGGGATCATCATAAGGGTGCACAAACGTCAGCCCCTGCTCCTTGACGATCTGGCAGGCATGCTCATAGGCATCGTCATAGGCATTACCGTGCAAGATGACTTCTGCACCGTGGCTACGTACCGACTCCACCTTGATTTCAGGTGTCGTCTTGGGCATCACGATCACCGCCCTGACACCCAGCTTGCTGGCCGACAGCGCCACGCCCTGGGCGTGGTTACCGGCTGAAGCCGCAATCACCCCCCTGGCACGTTGCTCTTCACTGAGACTGACCATCTTGTTATAGGCGCCGCGCAGTTTGAATGAGAATACCTGCTGCATATCTTCGCGCTTGAGCAGAATAGTATTATTCAAACGGCGAGAAAGGCCCTTGGCCAGTTCCAGGGGACTTTCTATCGCCACGTCATAGACGGGGGCCTGGCGGATTTTTTCAAGATAGGCTTGTAGCATGATGCTCCTTTTATGGTGTTAAAACCCCTCTCGGGCTGGATACGTACCTGCAATGCCTAATATAATGGTCTATTCAGATTACAACAACGATAGTCTGCAAATTAAGACTATTCAGCAGGAGAAAATCCTATGAATCAGGATGAAATGAAACAGGCCGTTGCCAGGGCCGCGCTCGAGCATGTCGTACCCGGTACGATCATTGGGGTTGGAACCGGTTCGACCGCAAACTACTTTATTGATGAACTCGCAACCATCAAGGGCAAAATCGAAGGCACTGTTGCCAGTTCGGTTGCCAGCGCGGATCGTTTGAAAGGTCACGGTATCGAAGTACTGGACCTGAACTCCGTCGATGGTATTTCCGTGTACATTGATGGCGCCGATGAATCCACCGAACACCTGCATCTCACCAAGGGTGGCGGTGGCGCCCTGACGCGGGAAAAAATTGTCGCCGCGGCCAGTAAGAAATTTGTCTGTATTGCCGATGAAAGCAAACTGGTCGGTCGGCTGGGCAAGTTCCCGCTACCGGTAGAAGTGATCCCCATGGCCCGCAGCCTGGTCGCCCGTGAGATCATCAAGAAGATCGGTGGTGAACCGGTATTGCGCGAAGGCTTTACCACCGATAACGGTAACGTAATTCTTGATATTCATCACCTGGATATCATGGACCCGGTGGAAACCGAGCAGATTCTCAATAACATCACCGGCGTGGTCACCAACGGCCTGTTTGCCATGCGCCCTGCCGACGTGTTATTGCTGGGGACACCGGGTGGGGTGAAGGTTATCGAGTAATAGCCAGACAACAAGGCGCACCCTGTGCGCCTTTTTTATTTGTTATTCCGACACGAGCGTTCGCGAAGAAGTGCTGAATGAAGCCCGAAGGGATTCTACAGTGCAGGTCGGGATCCATAAGGAGAAGCCATGGAACGGCAACCTTGTGTATACCTGTTGTCCAGCAGGAAATATGGCACCCTTTATGTTGGGGTGACCTCAAATTTAGTGCAACGAATCTGGCAACATAAACAAAACCTTGTCAAAGGATTTACTCGTAAATATGACGTTCATAACCTCGTCTGGTATGAACTGCATGAAACAATGGATTCCGCTATCGCGAGAGAAAAAGCCATAAAAAACTGGCAAAGACAGTGGAAAATCAACCTTATTGAAAGCAGTAATCCACAGTGGCACGACCTCTATGAAACGCTTTTGTAAATGGATTCCGGCCTGCGCCGGAATGACGTAGTGAGGTATATGGGTTTTAATGTCGTCATTCCGGAAAGCCAAAGGCTTGTCCGGAATCCAGTAAATTGATAAATGGATTCCGGCCTGCGCCGGTATGACAAGCGCACGGGGTGTCATATGCCGGAATGACGAGCCCCCAAGTGTCATGCCGGACTTGATCCGGCATCCATATAAATTTAAAAATAGTGTATGTCTCGAATCCTCATCACGGTAGGGGTTATCCTGGTCTTGGCCGGCCTGCTCTGGCCATGGCTGAAACAGCTGGGCCTGTTTCGCCTGCCGGGTGATATCGTGGTGGAAAAAGAAAACGTACGTTTCTATTTTCCCATCACCTCCGCCATCATCCTGAGCGTGGTGATCAGCATCATCCTCTGGATAATCCGGCGTTTTTAGAACCTTGCTATAGAAGGACGCGCTCGATACCACCCTGCTTCATCCGTGTGACAAACTTTTCCTGCCAGCCATCACCGAGCATATGGTTGGCCATTTCCACCACGATATAATCGGTCTCCAGCCCGGTCACATCGGCGTAGCGTGACAGGCCCTGCTGGCAGGCCGGACAGGAAGTCAGCAACTTCACGTTACCGTCAATCGCCTTGTTATTACCGGTCAACTGCTCGATACCCTGCTGCAGTTCTTCGGTTTTGCGGGAACGGATCTGGTGGGAAATATCGGGACGCGTCACGGCCAGCGTGCCGGCCTCGGCACAACAGCGATCACTTAAAATGACCTCCTTGCCCATCAACTGGCTGGCCACTTTCACCGGGTTATATTGTTTCATCGGCGTATGACAGGGATCGTGGTAAAGGTATTGCACCCCTTCCACGCCTTCCATGTTGAAGCCTTTTTCCATCAGGTATTCATGGATATCCAGCAGCCGGCAACCGGGGAAGATTTTCTCGAACTGGTACTTCTGCAACTGGTCCATGCAGGTACCACAGGAGACGATCACCGTCCTGATGTCCAGGTAATTGAGGGTATTGGCCACGCGATGGAACAACACCTGGTTGTCTACCGAAATCTGTTGTCCCTTGACCGCGTCACCGCTCGAGGTCTGCGGATAACCGCAACACAAATAACCGGGTGGTAAAACCGTCTGTGCGCCGCTCTCGTTGAGCATCGCCAGGGTCGCCATACCCACCTGGCTGAACAAACGCTCCGAGCCACAGCCGGGGAAATAAAACACCGCATCTGATTCTTCATTGACCTTGGCCGGGTCACGCAGAATCGGCACCGTCTTGTCATCTTCCACACCCAGCAACGCGCGCATGGTACTGGCCGGTAAGGCTTTGGGTAACGGGTTTCGAACGAAATGCACCACCTGCTCAACCACCTTCGGCTTGCCGGTGGTGGCCGCCGGCGGCTTGCGGGTCAGTAGTTTGAGCTTGCGCGCCAGCTGGTAACCGAAGCGTTGCGCCTTGTAGCCCCACTCGATCACGCCCTTGCGCATCAGCTTGATAGTGGTGGGATCAGTAATATTCAAAAACGCCATCGACAAGTGGGTGCCCGGGTTCAGGCGCTTGCGTCCCTGCGCCTTCAGTACCTGGCGCATGGTCACCGAGACATCACCAAAATCAATATCCACCGGGCAGGGACTTAAACACTTGTGGCAAATAGTACAGTGATCGGCCACGTCATTGAGTTCATCGAAATGGCGCAGCGACATGCCGCGACGAGTCTGTTCCTCGTACAGGAAAGCCTCGATGATCAAGCCGGTCGCGAGGATCTTGTTGCGCGGCGAATATAACAGGTTGGCGCGCGGGATGTGTGTATTACACACCGGTTTGCATTTGCCACAACGCAGGCAGTCCTTGACCATGGTATTCAACGAACCCAGGTCACTGGCTTCCAGGATCAGCGCTTCCTGTTGTACCAGTTGCAAGGAAGGCGTGTAGGCATTATCCAGTCCCGAACCGGTCATCAGCTTGCCGGGATTAAACACCGAGCGGGGATCCA
>JASFOS010000037.1:0-17055 GCA_050116415.1 Thioalkalispiraceae bacterium | reverse complement strand
ATAACAGCAGCTGTAACACCACCAAAGATATCACCACGCAGGTTTCGCAGGTTTATGTCATTAAATATCCACATTATTCCGCCTTTTATTGAAACCAAACATGAATTATTCATATGAGGATCAATACTATTTTGACGGGATAATTATGAACCCTGGCTGATTCAATTACTCATTGAATCTAATGATAGAAACTATAGTGAAACGTCGATAACTTGAATAACGGCTATTTTTTTGTTTTTGTTTTGTTCTTATTTTGTTTTTTCTTTTGACCAAGAACGTTTTTCAATTTTGGCCACATTTTTTGCATATGTTCACGCACTACTGGCTCATACTCGATAGCAAAGTTAAGGAATGTTTGTGCAACCAGCGACAACTCTTTACCTTTGGGGTAGACAATATACCAGTTACGCATTATTGGAAAACCCTTAACATCGAGGATGGCTACTGGACCATCGGCTCCTTCCAGGGACAGGGTATGAAGCGATAATACCGACAAACCCAGCCCACCAGCAATAGCATGTTTTATTGCTTCATTACTACCAAGCTCCATGCGAACATTAGGGCGTAACCCTTTCGCATCAAAAGCTCTAAAAGTAGCGTCACGAATACCAGAACCCGGCTCTCGAATAATAAAAGGTTCTTTCGCAATTTCTTCCAAACTGATATTTTTTTTACCTACCAATGGATGATTGCGTGGCGCCATCACGACCAGAGGATTTGGAGCAAATGGATGGGATTCTACTTCCAGTTCATTTTCCGGCGCCTGCCCCATAATGTAAAGATCATCCTCATTCGCATGCATGCGGTTAATAATACTGTCACGATTGGTCACTTTTAACGCAAGGTCGATTCCGGGGTAATGCTGACTGAATTCGCCAAGCATCTCCGGAGCCAGGTATTTAGCCGTAGTGATAACACCCATTCGTAAACGACCACGTTTCAGGCCTTTCATGTCAGAAATTTTCATTTCCAGGTTGGCCAGCGTTTCGAACATATTGCGGCAGGCATCATATAGTTCTTTACCTGCTTCCGTTGGTTCCACGTTACGACCGACATGTTCAAATAACGGTACCCCTATGGCATCCGTTAATTTCTTGATTTGCATGGAAACCGTGGGTTGTGTAAGAAACAATTCTTCTGCAGCGCGCGTAAAGCTGCCCAGCCGGTAAATCGCTTCAAAGACCTGAAACTGGCGAAGAGTCGCATGCCTGATCAGGTGCTCCGGCATCGCTGCGGGTGGTGTATAGCCGTTATCTGATGACATGCAAAATGCTCCTCAATGATATAATTTCCATACTATGCCATGGATGTTTCGAATTTTTCCGGTCCAAGCACATTAACATCTGAAATGTACACCGTGAGATGATAGCCCTTATTAATGAGTTCTTCGAGGTCATCCAACATGCCCGTCAGGCGATCTTCCGGTAATACAATATGCATCTTGATATTGGCATCGATATCAAGCATGCCGGATTGTTCGCCGCTGGATCCTGCACCACGCGCCCGCAGAATTGTGTATCCGCTCGCCCCGCGGTTCCTGACTCTTGTTATCAACCTGTCTTCAAGTACATCACTTGTAATAATGGTAACCAGTTTTTCCGGAAACAGACGATGCATAATGGTCTCCTCGATCAGTTAGCCAGTTTTGTTGCCAGGTGGTGATAAAGCGGAATGCCCACTAGTACATTAAATGGAAATGTAATCCCGAGAGACAGCGTCAAGTAAAAAGAAGGATTTGCCTCCGGTACCGCCAGGCGCATGGCAGGTGGTACAGCGATATAAGAGGCACTTGCACCAAGCACAGCAACCAGAGTGGTACCGCCGATGCTTAAACCCATAATGTAGTGCCCGATATATATACCTACAGCTCCTCCAATAAGTGGCATTACCAGGCCAAACGCAACCAGCACTGTGCCTACCTTGCGAAATTCACGAATACGATGTGCTGCTTCCATACCCATTTCGAACAGGAATAAGCAGAGTACGCCCATAAATATTTCTTCAATGAAGGGCGATAACTTATCCATGGAACTCGACGATGAAATCGCACCGATGAACATCGAACCAATTAACAGGATAACGCTGCCATTGGTAAAAGCTTCATGGAGCAACTTGCTAAAGTGATTTTCACCATTGCCTCGCGAGAGTGCTGCAACACCTGCTCCTCCAGTGTTATTGGCAAGCACCATCCGTTGACGTGACCAGGACGCCAGCAGCAGGCCAACAATGATGGCCGGTGATTCCATCACTGCCAGCATGATCACAGGATAACTCTCGTAGGAAATCCCCAGGTTATCTAAATAGGCAATTGTCGTCAGGAAGGTTCCTGCACTTACCGAACCATAATGCGCCGCAATCGCAGCTGCATTCATCTGGTCGACACGGCGAGTTAGCAATAACAAAAAGTAACCGATTAGCGGTAAGGTGAAGCCCATTATGATGGCCCATAATACCGCGTTGAAGGCCTCCGATAATTCCGCTTTACCAAGGGCGAAACCACCATGCAAACCGATCGCCATCAGCAAATATACGGATAGCATTTTCGCCAGGTCTTGTGGGAGACGCAGGTCGGTTTTGATCAGCCTGGCAAATAGGCCCAATGCAAAAAACAATACGGCTGGAATAAGCAGGTTACTGAATGATGACATTGGCTACCTCTCTGTATCCGTATCCCACAACAAACAGTATGCAGGCATAGAATTATATAATCTAATCAATATGTTTTCTATAAAACATAGATTTTCGTCTATGTATTAAATGCTCAATCTGGCCAAATTCTCTGTCCGGACTGGTAGGGATCTCCGCCTGTAACAGCATTGCCCTTCTCAGCGAGTTTTTTCTGCGCCTTCTTCGGCTTTGCTTTTACCGGCTTGTCGCGCTTGGCCTGGCTTTTCCCCTTCTGTTCAGCCGACGCTGTTTTCTTATCCGTGCTGGCTTTTGTCTTGCGCATCGATTCCATTAATTTTTGTCGGGTTTTATCGTTACTACTCATCGTGTAATTACCTCCTGCACAAGCTGTTCAAGTTCTCCTGCCGCTTCCGCGCCACGGCGTCCCATATCAAAAACGCTCTTACCTTCCAGGACACTACTGCGAAAGATCGCACGCCGACGCAAAGCCGTGTTTGCCACGGGTAAGCCAATTTCCGACAACGCATCACGTATCAGTCGTGACAACGTGGTTCGTGTTTCCAGTTGATTGATAACCAGCCAGGCTTCCAGCTTTGGATTAGATTGACGTGCCTGTTCGATAGCCTCTTCGATATGTACTGTGGCCCATAAATCGACCGGTGATGGCTGTACGGGAACCAGTGCGGTATCACAAAACGTTAAAACCGAGGTAGTTTGTGCAGCATGCACCGAAGGAGGGCAATCGAATAAAACATATTGATAATCATTTAAAAGCGCTCTTGCCTGTACTTGAAGGTCGTCATCTGCCTCGCACACTTCAACAGCATTTTCATTTTCTGAGAAAGCATGCCATTGTAAGGCTGAGCCCTGCGGATCAGCATCGACTACTGCAATAGTCGTTTGCTTTGCCAGGCATGTTGCAAGGTTAACTGACAAAGTGGTTTTTCCAGCTCCACCTTTATTACCTACCAAAGCAATGACCGGCATTTTCATTTACCTCAATGTGTATTCTCAGATATGAGCTCATCGAGTTGTTGTGCAAAACTATGTTGTATGTTACCTAGTGCACTCTCACCTTCTTCGGCATGAATTGTGATATTTACATAATCACGACCGAATCCCATGTCAGGGTATAAACCTTCACGTTCAGACAACTCGGCAGCACGATCAAGAAAATCTCGTAACGTGTTATAGTCCTCAAACTGGTAACGTCTTTCCAGTCGGGCAGGCCGAGTACGCTCTTGCCATTGTTCGCTCATTTTTTTACCTCCATGATCAGGTGACACCTGTGGTTGATGCTTTCAGGGCTGGTTGTTGCAATTCCTGGAGCCATTTAATCAGTCCTGCTGCATGTGCCTTTTCTTCATTAAGTAAAGCCTCGAAGAAAACACGATTGTCGTGATCGCCCACACGTGCACAGTGCCGGGTTGCATCTTCATATAAACTGATAAGCTCATTCTCAAATGCATGGTCATACTGCAAAAGTTCCAGTAAAGTTTGCCCAAGGCGTACCGGCCGCAATTGTGATGCGTTCGGTGCTACGCCAAGAGCCAACATACGACTGATAATTCGATCAGCGTGTGCCATTTCCTCGCTCGCTTCTTTGCTGAATTTCCCGGCTACCTCGGTCAACCCCCAGGTTTCGACAAGTCGAGCCTGGGTGCTGTATAGCTGGACAGCTGAGAGTTCAAGACTCAGTGCCCTACCGAGATAACCGAGAACACGCAGATCAGCGTTTGCAGATAACATGACGACAGATCAATCAGTCAGCAACCAGTCATTCAACTGCGCGGCAGGCGGTTGCCGCCAGCATCGCCTAGTACGGGTTCTACTTCACGATGCGGACGGGCAATAATGTGCGCCGCGACCAGTCCATCACCAACTCGTTCACAGGCATCCGCACCAGCACGAACTGCCGCGTTTACAGCACCGGTTTCACCTCTAACGAGGACAGTAACGTAACCGCCACCTACGAACTCGCGCCCGATCAGGCGGACTTCCGCTGCTTTGGTCATGGCATCTGCGGCTTCAATCGCAGGCACCATGCCACGGGTTTCAATCATGCCAAGGGCTATACCATAGTTTTCGTTGGCCATGGTCTATTCTCCTGTTAATTCAATTATCTAAAAAGCCTTAACATTAGGCTGCAGCGGCAGAACTGGAGCTACCACCTGCAGGTAATACAGGCTCAACTTCACGGTGTGGACGTGCAATGATGTGTGCAGCAACCAGACCGTCACCTACGCGTTCGCAAGCATCTGCGCCAGCACGAACTGCCGCATTAACAGCACCGGTTTCACCACGAACCAGTACAGTTACGTAACCGCCGCCAACGAACTCGCGTCCGATCAAGCGAACTTCCGCTGCTTTGGTCATGGCATCAGCTGCTTCGATTGCTGGTACCAGGCCACGCGTTTCAATCATACCCAGTGCAATACCATAATTATCATTTGCCATCTTTCTATCTCCTACGTTGTTTGACATGGCTGAACTACTTTCATATTCGTGATAACGATTAACCCGTTGTCACATTTTTCATGGAAGACTGATCTGACTCAGCCCCCCAGAAATCAATAATGCCGCCGATTGTAAGATCCGTAAGCACTTCAAAATCTCCAGCGGCATAACGTGCGGCCGAACCACTAACAGTAAAGACCCAGTTGCCTTCACGTACACCCACCGTATCAACAGCAACATGTTTCTTACCACTTGCGTCGCGCAAAACTCGTAAACTGGTTTGTTTCAAACCATCAATGCGACGAGTACAGACAAGTGGAGCTTCGACCTGCAAAATTTCCATCATGCACTCTCTTCGCTGGGTTCCCAATGATCAATGATTCCAACAATAGTCAGATCACTGGGATACTCTTTACTCCCCGCAGCTTCACGGGCAGCGGAACTACCAACACAAATCACCCAGTCACCAGGAATACAACCTACGGCATCAACTGCAACTGCTAATGACTTACCATCACGCACAACTTGCATATGCTTATGTTCCAGTCCTGGTATCCGGTTTGTTGCAACCAGCGGCTTTTCTACCTGACAAATTTTCATCAATGCGCCTCCTGCGTTGCCTGCGTTGATATTGAACAATCTAATAATTCAATCGAATTAGGAGTATTAACGTCTTTAATAACCATTAAAGTATGTAATAAACCTTTTTCATGAAGTTCGGGATATCGACTCCTGAGTGCTCCAGATACTCGATTGCAATGTTCAACAGCACGTTCACGTGCACCTGGCACATTACCGTGATAGTCATAGCGCACGATGACAGGCACAGGTAACCCACGTAAAATATTCAGCTTGGTAAATATTTTTATGCCTACATCAATATCATTAGCCGCTTCTTCAACAGTATTCAAATATGCAAAATAGGTGAGATTCCTTAATTGCACTTCTTCAAAACCAATACCTGCACCAATAAAACGTTCTGCATGCCCGATATCTTCATAACAACCGCCATAAAATGTTTGTACGTAATCAATCTGTGAAATATTATTAGTCAACAGGCAGGCAATTAATTTAACCATTCCTTCATGCATGGAAGGGTTTGCCCCTTCAACAAGGTCTATTATCCATTGCTGCGCCAATTCTTTTTGCATCGTTTGCGTAGCAAAATAGACTTCCCGCGCATCAATATAACTATCAGTATCTATTCCACCGTTTTCATCTGGCACATGTACACGTATCACATCTGTATCTGTATCAAGACCAATCAATAAATTTTCAATAGAAGCCCCGCAACAGTAGGTGTTCTCAACGGCTTGCTTGAATGCTTTAAGGCGTTCTCTTCCGGACTGTGCAGCTAGCTCAGCATCAGAACCATGTGCCGCACAGCCTTCGTTATCAGGGTCACGCGAACTAAAGTGATAGACAACTGCCTTCAAATACCGTGTTGGTAATGCAGAGTTAACTGTTCCCCCTTCACGAAAACGAATCATTTCTGTTTCAACCCATTTATCCAGGCTATCTTCGATATCAAACATCGCACCTGCATATGACTTTCTACGTACCGTGCGATAAGGCAAGCGCAAGACATAACTAATCACATGTGCCAGGCGGCCATCTGCGCAAGGTGAAATATCCAGAGTATGAAAACCGCATTCCTGTAAAAATGCCTGGAATTCTTCATCACTGGTAGTAACTGGGAATTCACTTGCAAATGAATTGCAATAACGCTGATAAGTTTCAAACAAACACCAGGCATATAATCTACGCATATCAACCTGTTGCACCCAGTAGTCTGCAAGCAGTGATGATGGAATATCGAATCCCAGTTTTTCTTTTATCAATCGCATTGCGTTTGCTTCGAATTGATCGCCGTTCCTCAAAGAGGACATTTGTTTCAATGTAGGTTCAATGGCATCAAATGCAAATTTCACGTTACGTTCATAACTGTAAAATTGAGAATTAAGCTTTCTTTCTGTTAACGGGTGTAAGCCATTTGCCACATTGCCAGGCAAAGATGAGAAAGCATATTCAGTGCCACGTGATCGTTTGTCCGTATGCACTTTTTCACGCTCACTACTGCCATTCATTTCTGAGCCCGCATTACCTGTGCGTGCGCCTGGGCGACCTAGTGGCGCCGTTGCCTGGCTCCAGGTTAATGAGCGTTTTTGTTTAATTCGTGCATTTAACATTGAAGTACAACTCACGTATTAACCGCGAGCACCTCCTGAATAAGTTACCAGTGCGCCTTTTTCTGTGTTACCACTGCCACCGGTTACTTTACTGACAGGTGATTGCACTTCTTCATTGCGCTTGGCAGCCAACATCGCCGCAGCCGGGATCTTGCTGGCAGCATGCATGGTTGGATTACGCTTGACTGCGGAAGTACCTTCCGTACCTGTTACGTTATCACCGCGATCCCAATCATCACCTGTAATTCTGGTACCGGCATCCATACCTTCACCGGTAATGCGTGACTTGACGCGACCTTCAACCATTTCAGTCGTGGGTGGTATGGATGGCACAGCCATTTGTGGTTCAACATCCTGTCCAAAACGAGCTTCTTCAGTACCCGTTACTTTGCCAGTAGCCATACCAAATGGACCGGTTATATGTCCTTGCTCATAATGACTACCTGTCACACCACCCAGGTTATTGCTTTGTTGAGCACCACCCGATGGTGACGACACACTGAATTGTCCCCATGGTGTGCTACCCAGTGCTTGTGGAAAATCCGGGCTGGTGGTATCGGCTGCAGTAGCCGGACAAGCTTGTGCGAACTGATCTGCCCCAACATAAGGTGTACCCGACACGTTTTCGCATACACCTTTGTTATCACCGGTCAGCTTGCCGCCAATACCCGGCTGTTGACCTGACATTATCGGCCCGGGTGTACCACGTTTTTGTTGTGTACGTGTTGTGGCTAATTCGGCTTCTTCAGGTTTACAATACTTATTGTATTGCTCAGCACTGGCATAAGGGGTACCGGTAACTGCTTTGCACGTTCCAGGTTCATCACCGGTAACCTTCCCGGAGCGGTCTGTGAGAGTACCAGTTACAGCTTTACCTTTAAGTGTTGCAGAAACACCGACTTTACGATCTTGAGGAGATGGTGTTTTACTACAAAAACTGCTGTACTGTTCCTGGCCAATGTAATCATCACCCGTCACATCACGACAACTGCCAGGTTCATCACCGGTAACCCGTTCATTACGACCTACCATTGTGCCACTGATGTTGCCACCACGTAACGTTGCACTAATGCCAACCTTGTCTGGCGCCTTGCCATTACCAGGTTGCATATATTGCGTACCTGTTAATTCTCGATTCGCACCCGTTTCATCTCCGGTTACTTTGTCAGATCGACCAACATTATTACCTGTTAATGATTTTCCCTTGCGTGTATCAGAGCTGGTTATCTTGCTAGGCCCAGCTTCTGGTTTTGCACCACAAAATATTTCTGCCTGCTTGGCGCTTATGTATTCATCACCCGTTACACGCTTACAGGTTCCAGGCTCATCGCCTGTTACATTTTCACCACGGCCAATTTTGTTACCACTGACTCGATTACCATGCGATGTGGATGTTACTTCCACCTTGCGCGGCGACTTACCTGGTTCAGCCTGGCAGAATTCACGAAAAATATCGGCACCCATATAATCAGTACCTGTTACGGTACGACAAGTACTGGGCTCATCACCTGTTACTTTCTGGCTACGCCCTACCATGGTACCCGTTAATGTTTGGCCTTCCGCCGTTTCACTTGCACCAACTTTCCACGACGCATCTCCTGCAGCACCTGTAGCGTTCTTTGTATTTGGTCGCATACGCCGCCCACAAGGTTGCGATTTTTTATCACCACATTTTCCTTTTTGACTACGTTGTTCACGTAAATTCATTGCAAGTTCACGACTACTTAAATGTGGATTGGCTGCACGCATGGTTTGCGCAGAGGAACTATTAGCACTAATCCCTGCTTTACCACGTGCTGACATTGCTTCACGACGTGCAAGTGATGCTGCACGAGAAGAATTACGCGCAATATTTTTATTAACCCTATTGCGTATCGGGAATTTTGGTGCTGTCGAAACACTTTCATCTTTGGCTTGTGTATTACAAGTCGCTTTCGTGCCATTACAACCACAACCGCAGGATTTTTCAGCATTATCGATCTGCGGTTCAGATCCTGATGATGCCGAGGTCATACTGGCTGACGCTTCGCGAGTACGATCCGGGCTTTTAATCCCGGCTTTGCCACTTGCAGACATTGCTTCACGGCGCACAAGTGATGCTGCGCGGGCGGACATACCAGGTACTGCTGTACTGGAAACCTGATAAGATGCCTGTTTTGCCTGCTGTGATTTTGTAGCTGTAGCTCCAGCAACCGCCGCCTTGCCTTTACTTGCTAAAGCACGGCGCCTTGCTAGTGAAGCCTCACGTGCACTTTGTGTCGTTGCTGTTTGTGCCATAGTTAACCCCGATACATCATCATAGATATTTACAGTTGAATGTTTGCCTTTTTGTTTATTTCGTGGCGCTGTTATACACGCCCTTCACGTACCACAAAGGCGGACCCCTGGCATTGGGTATAATTGTCATACCCCAATAAACGGATATGATGATCTGGATAGGCACGCGCACATTCTTCTATCTCATTAAGCACGTGGCTAATATCACGTTCACCAAACATGGGTAGCTTCCACATTGTCCAGTAATGATTGGTAGCCTGGCCTGGATGCTCATGTTCTATAGCCGGTGTCCAGCCATTGGCAATAATATATGCAACCTGTGCCTGTACTTCTTCCTGAGTTAGCTTGGGCAGGAAACCAAACGTTTCCAATGTATGGGCTGTTTGAAAATCACCCTGAGTGTAAGTGCTTGCCATTGTTTTATCCTCGTTTCTTCAATCTTGTTAACTGTTTGTATCGTCCAGGACGTGGTTTAACCCACGTCCAGTTTGTCGACGGTTTCAAACTCGAATTTGATTTCTTTCCATGTTTCCATCGCCATTGCTAGCTCAGGACTTGTACGTGCAGCATTGGTAAGAATGTCACGTGACTCGCGCTCAAGATCGCGGCCTTCGTTACGAGCTTTAACACAAGCTTCAAGTGCAACACGGTTTGCTGCAGCACCTGCCGCATTACCCCATGGATGACCTTGTGTACCACCACCAAACTGCAACACCGAATCATCGCCGAAGATAGTTACCAATGCAGGCATATGCCACACGTGGATACCCCCTGATGCAACTGCGAACACACCTGGCATTGAACCCCAATCCTGGTCGAAGAACACGCCACGTGAACGATCTTCAGGAACAAATGATTCACGCAGCTGGTCTACGAACCCAAGCGTAGAATTGCGATCACCTTCAAGCTTACCTACTACAGTACCTGTATGCAGATGATCACCACCTGACAGACGTAAACATTTAGCAAGTACACGGAAGTGAATACCATGTTTTGGATGACGATCGATTACTGCGTGCATCGCACGATGAATATGTAACAACATGCCGTTCTTACGACACCAGTTAGCCAGGCCAGTGTTTGCAGTAAAACCACCTGTCAGGAAGTCATGCATGATAATTGGCATTCCAAGCTCCTTGGCAAACTCGGCACGCTCATACATATCTTCGGGGGTTGCAGCAGTAACGTTGAGATAGTGACCTTTGCGTTCGCCCGTTTCAGATTCTGCTTTTTGAATTGCTTCGGCCACGAACTCGAAGCGATCACGCCAGCGCATAAATGGCTGGGAGTTAACGTTCTCATCATCTTTCGTTAAATCAAGGCCGCCACGTAAACATTCATACACGGCTCGACCATAGTTCTTGGCAGACAAACCAAGTTTAGGCTTGATAGTACAACCCAGCATTGGGCGACCGTATTTATTTAGACGATCACGCTCAACCTGGATTCCTGCAGGTGGGCCACCGCAAGTCTTAATGTAGGCTATTGGGAAACGGATATCTTCAAGACGTAAATGCTTTAATGCCTTGAAACCAAAAACGTTACCAACCAGCGATGTTAGAACGTTTACAATTGAACCTTCTTCAAAAAGATCGATAGGATACGCAACAAACGCATAAAATGATTCAGAATCTCCCGGTACATCTTCGATGCGATAAGCGCGACCCTTGTAGAATTCAAGATCCGTTAACAGTTCTGACCAAACAGTACTCCATGTTCCGGTTGAACTTTCCGCGGCAACAGCCGCTGCCACTTCTTCACGTGGCACACCTGGTTGTCCTGTGACCTTGAAACAGGCCAGAAGGTCGGTATCGAGAGGAACATAGTCCGGTGTCCAGTATTTTTCGCGGTACTCCTTCACACCCGCTTCATAGGCTTTTGCTGACATTTTCTACTCCTGCTTCGTTTAATGACTAATTCGTTAGTTACTTATGAAACTGAAACAAAGCATAGGCTTAAGACTATACATAGTTCCAATTGATATTTTATTTATATTGCATAGGTAAAAATCTATACATCAAGTCATTATCCAACCTATGCATAGATACTAATCGGCATTTCATTACCCTCGTAAGCAACATGTTTTTTACAAATGCATGACAAATCATCACTGTCTTCTTCATATCCATACACAACGCATTAACCTGCATTAATAGGCCTGAACCAGCCGGTGATGAGTAACGAAATTACGTAATCGACGGGTTTTTTCCACCATGCGATAGGTGGAACGATTGTTGTTATAGCGTGTGGCCTCGTTTAAATGAACCCATAACACATCATGCGATTCATCATTGCCAGGTACAGGTAGATCATCGTCGATTTCCACAAGGAAACGAACATCAATATGTTCATGTTGCGGTTCGTACCCTATTGCTGGAATAACATGGATATCGACATCAAAAATTTCTATTCCCAGCAGTTTCACCTGTGAACTATCAAGACCTGTTTCTTCTGACGTTTCACGTAGTGCTACACGTACTATATCTGCATCACCGTCGGCATGGCCGCCAGGCTGAAACCACTGATCATGCTTCTTGTGATGCATTAGCAACACTCGATCACTCTCCGGGTTGATCACCCATGCAGAACCAGTAACATGTGCTGGCCATAGTTCGCGATAAAAACAATCTGTGTTTTCTTCAACATAGCGAATAGCACGTTTCACAAATCCTGACTCCTCTATAAAACGTGTCTTATGCTGCATGAGTAAATTTAAAAGCTCCTGACGATGCATAACTAGGTCCTCGACGGGTGTTGAATGGCATTGATAGCAGCCGCGGCTGCTTCCTCAACATCGGCTTCCCGCCCGGACAAGGTCAAGCGTCCATAGGCGCCAACTGCCCGCACGTCGATCAAGGTGATATTTGCTGCTTTTTCTGCCTGATTAGCCGCATAGACAATATAGCCGGCTGGTTGAGTTTCCAGGATAAACATACTCTCACCCGGCAACATCATTGACCCCCCCCGGTGCTGGCGATTCACTAAAACTGCGTGGTCTGATGTAATGCCATGAATGATCTCCTGCCATTCAATCTCACAACGTTCTCTTTCATTGACATCGGCATCGATACTGGCCAAC
Source organism: Thioalkalispiraceae bacterium (assembly GCA_050116415.1). GTDB lineage: Bacteria > Pseudomonadota > Gammaproteobacteria > UBA6429 > Thiohalophilaceae > JARRJY01. The sequence continues at coordinate 4,425 of JASFOS010000037.1, read as the reverse complement.
AGTATTCTTCCTGCTTCAATTACATCACTTTGATCTCTGTGGTGGATAACCATCGAACCATATGCACGTTCAACAACTTGTTGAGTCAGCTTTACCTGTGACGCTTTTAAGGCAATATCAGTCACACGATGAATGGCCATACCGGGTGAAACTTCAACCCATAAGCAGGCGTCCCCCGGTACTGGTGGAAACCCCTGTGACACTGAAGCCATGTATTCTGCGAGTTGTGGCTGCAATGAATCGATATAAACATAGGTTTTGAGTTTTACCATGTGACTTTTTCACTACTTACTTCAGCATTTATGTATCAATAGCTATCTATGATTTGCAGCAAAAAGCTTAAGAAACGCTATGGTTATATACAAATAAATATTAACTTGATGATCGATAGACTATCGTTGATATGAATGGAGGGAATAAAAGATAAGTTTACAAAGAGTTTCCATTTCCCGGATAGAGAAATAAAAACCTTTTTACTGAAGATGATAAGCTTTTGACTGCCCCTGGCGAAAAGGACTGGCAGATAGAAATAAAGGCTTACTGGCTAACAAAGATTCGCCCATATACTGGCTGCATAGGCGTTTAATCTTCAGTTATATGCACATTATAGTCGGTCGGATATTGTCCTAGCGGCTTGCTTTAACAAGTTCACCCACTCATCCTTACGACGTTCGATGGGTGCCGAGATGGACAAGCCGCCAACCACGTTGCCGCTGTTATTGCGTATTAACACGCCGATACAGCCTACGCCGATTTCGGCTTCTTCATTGTCATAAGCAAAGCCTTGCGCCATGGCCTGATAAAGCTCATCGCGCAAATCATCCAGTGAACGAAGAGTGTGCGTGGTATAGGGCTTGAGACTGGTGCGGTCACTGTAGGCACGTAAAAACTCGTCACCCAGTTCGGCCAGCATGAGTTTACCCACTGCCGTAACGTGCAAGGGGGCACGGCTACCAATTACCTGTTCCACGCGCATCATGCGGTTAGGCGTAGCACGTTCGATATAAATCACCTCATCACCTTCACGCACGGTCAGGTTGATGGTTTCACTAATTTCATCTCGCAGTTGTTCCATGACACTGAGAGCTTCAAGCCGCAAATCGGCACCCCGGCGTACACTGTTCGCCAGGTGAGAAATTTTGCGGCCAATGAAATAGTGGCCGGCACTATCCCGCTCGACGAAACCAACCTCGATCAACGAACCGAGGATACGAAAGGCGGTGGAAGGGTGCAGCTCGGTTTCGGCGGAAAGGATTTTTAAACTGGCAGGGCTATCACAACTGGCGATGGCTTCCATCAGCCTGGCTGAGCGATCGATGACCTGAATCGATGAGGATGGCTTGCTTGTATTTTTCATATTATGAAATCGATTGTACCTTGCGAAATTTTAGATTGGAAGCTATTGTTAACGCAATAGCTTGTTTAGCGGTGTATTCATAACCACCGCTTTTTATTTTAGCTCAAAATTTCATAATGTGAAATCGTTTATACAATATGAAATATCGGGTTATTTTCACACCCGCTTTTCATTAAGACGGAGGACATCGTCATGAGCAGTAACACCGCTGAAAAAATCACCGCGTTGCCGGACTTTTGCGAAGGTATTCAATACTTTGGCGAGCCATGGGCCGATTTTGAAAATCACGCCTCTAGCGCCGTGATTGCCGAGGGGCAAAACGCCATTGCCGGGGTGGATGAAGCGGCGGTCTACCAGACCCTGCTGGGCGCCGATGCCTTGCGCTATGTGACGCTGCAGCTGTGTGGCTCCAAGGGGTCCGGCCATCCCGGCGGCTTTGCTTCCAGCGCGGAAGCCCACGCGGCGTTAATGATGCTGGGACACACCAATATCGTTACCGAGGTGGGTCACCATGCCCCCGGTTTCTACTCTTCCATGTTCCTGGATGGCTCGCTGGAAGAGATGGATATTTTCACCATGGATGATATGCAACAGCGCTTTCGTGAAAAACATGGCTTGCTCGGTCACCTGTCAGGCGCAATTCCCGGCCTGTTAGCACCTGCCGGTCCACTGGGACAGGGACAGCATTTTGCCATGGCCGGTGCCTACCTGCATCGCGACAAATTGTTCCCGGTCACCATCGGTGATGGCGGCATGGGCGAACCCTATGTGCTGAATGCCATGATGCACTTCAATACCGCCTACCCGGAAGTGACCAATTTCCTGCCGGTGCTGATCTGGAACGGTTATTCACAGGAACACCATTCGATGGTGTCGCTGCACGACAATGAACAAATGATCAACTACTGGAAAGGTCACAAGTTTGAAGAAGTGGTCCTGGTTGATGCCAAGGACTTTGATGACGCTGGCCAGCCAGGTGCTTACGTGGATAGCAGTCACTTCTCGCTGCAGAACCGCCTGGCTTTCACCCGGGCGGTACTGGAAGGCATGGATAAAGCGGCGAACTCAGCCATGAATGGCAGGTTGACGGCGTTTATCATCAAGCAGCTAAAAGGCAGCGGGGTGCACACCGTCGGTGCCAAGTCACATAACCTGTATCCCACCGATACCCTGGATCAACCACACATCATCGATGGCCTGAAGCGTCGCGCCCTGCCCGAATCGGCCTGGCAGATTGTGCGTGACAACTTCAGTCGCGCTGGGGGTGGCCCGGCTGTTAAAACCGTGGTCACCGAATCAGAACTGGCAATCACGCCGTTACCCAAACTCAACATGCAGGAGTTTTCCAAAGATGAAAAAGCCGTGCCCTCAACCGCGATGGGGGCACTGGTTGCCCAGGTCGGTGAAATTGACCAGCGTTTCGTGGTGACCAATGCCGACGGCAACGAAGCCTCCGCCATGAAAAATATCAATGATGCGCTGAAAATTCGTCACCCGACAACCGACCCACTCTATAACCAGGCGCCCAATGGCCAGGTCTATGAGCCTTTAAACGAGGATGCCTGTGCCGGCTTTGCCGCCGGGCTGGCCCTGTTCGGTTCACGCGCACTGTGGTTGTCGTATGAGTCGTTTGCCATTAATGGCTGGCCGATCATACAGACCGTGACCCAGGCGATGGCCGAGTTACGCCGCAAGACGCCCGCCATTGTCACCATGTTTACCGCCGGTGCCCTGGAGCAGGGTCGTAATGGCTGGACCCATCAGCGTCCGGAAATCGAAAACTATTTCGCGGCCATGATGCGTAACGGCAACGTGTATCCACTATTCCCTTGTGATGCCAATGCGATGCAGGCAACCTATGAATATGCGACCCACAGCTATAACAAGGGTATGGTGATCATTGCTTCGAAAAGCCCGTTGCCGGTATACATGAGTATTGACGAGGCACGCACGGCCGTTGAAGAAGGGGCAGCAACCATTTATGAATCAGCTTCCGGGGACAAGGGCACGGTGGTCTTTGCTGTCACCGGCGACATGATTTACCTGCCAGTGTTTGAAGCCAAGGACAAACTGGAGGCCGATGGCTACAAGGTTCGCATCGTCGCCGTACTGAACCCACGTCGCTTATATCGTTCGAGCGATATCGCCTGGGATAGCGTGTCACAACCGGATGACAAGTTCATGAGTGATGACGATTTTAATGCCCTGTTCGATGCTGATGTATTGCTGGCTGTCAGTGGTGGTCCCAGCGCATCACTGGAGCCGGTGTTACTGCGCACCAGCGCACCGCGGCGCGATACCATTTGCTGGAAACGCGGCGAGACCACGGCCTCCCCCACCGAAATCATGGCATTCAACGGTATTACTCCGGAGATCATGGTGGAACGTGTGACAGCATTGTTGAAATAGTTCATCACTACTCACCCGGGCTTGCCGAGTATTTTTTGATCAGGCCCGGGTGGCCAGTGTGCAAACATGAATAAACTCCAAACCTGGGACAAAGCCAATGGCACAAACCAAGATAATAGTCCTCGATGATGATCCCACCGGATCACAAACGGTACATAGTTGTTTATTGCTCACGCGCTGGGATGTGGCAAGCTTGAAAGAAGGGCTGCAGGACCAGGCGCCGTTGTTTTTTATTTTGACCAATACCCGCGGCATGGACGCGCAATCCGCCGCAAACATTACGCGTGAAGTCTGCATCAACCTGAAGCAGGCTCTCTCTGCGCTGGAAGCTGACGATCAGCCGATCAACCCCGTGATGGTGAGTCGCTCCGATTCTACGCTGCGCGGACATTACCCGGTTGAAACGGATGTTATCAGTGAGGAGCTCGGTCCTTTCGATGCGCATTTTATCATCCCCGCCTTTTTTGAAGGGGGTCGTGTAACCCGCGACGGTGTGCATTATTTAATGGTGGATGGTCAGCCAATACCGGTCCATGAAACCGAGTTTGCCCGCGACTCGGTGTTTGCTTACCAACATAGCTACCTGCCTGACTACGTGGAAGAAAAAACCCAGGGCCGTATCAAGGCCAGCAACGTAATACTCTTTCATTTATATGATG
>JASFOS010000036.1:0-17121 GCA_050116415.1 Thioalkalispiraceae bacterium | reverse complement strand
TTCCATGTTTCTAGATGAATTGACACTATTGCAAAAAATCGCTGTCTCGGCGCTGCCCATTTTATTCGCCGTGGTACTGCATGAGGTCGCGCACGGCTGGGTCGCGCGCTATTGCGGGGACAATACCGCCTGGCAACAGGGCCGCCTGAGCCTCAACCCGCTATCCCATATTGACCCGATTGGCACCATCCTGGTGCCCTTATTGCTGGTGGTGACCGTGGGTTTCGTGTTTGGCTGGGCCAAGCCGGTGCCTATCAACTGGGCCAACCTGCGTCATCCCCGGCGTGACATGATGCTGGTGGCGGCCGCCGGGCCAACGGCAAACCTGCTGATGGCGCTGTTCTGGGCCCTGATGCTGAAACTGTCGCTGGTTTTGCCGGTTGAGGCCGACTGGGTGGTACGTCCGCTGAATTACATGGCGCAATTCGGGATACTGGTGAATATCATCCTGATGATCTTCAATTTGCTGCCGCTGCCCCCGCTGGATGGTGGCAGGATTGCCGTTAACCTGCTACCTCACCCCTGGGGGGGCTACCTGGCACGGGTTGAACCGTACGGCTTCTTTGTGATCCTGATCCTGCTGGCAACCGGCGTGCTCGCCAGGCTGATATGGCCTGCCATCCAGAGCACGATTTTCATGATCCTGAAGTTGTTTGGGCTGGCATGAGGATCACTGGTCGAGTTTTTCAATCGTCCTGAAGCGATGCTGCTCGTCAAAGCGAATAACGAAGTAACCGGTGATGCCCGCATGGGTTAAGTAGGGGCGCAACACGGCGGCGGGGAACCGGATTTGCCGGCCGTCGTCACTGACTACCTGCACGGCATCCACATTACCCTCATAATATTTGAGATATTGTTCTGCTGTCAGATTCAGTCTGAAACGGACTTCCACCTGATCATTCCTGCTAATTTCATCGCAATCCAAAAGAGAGGCCACTTCAATTTATGATATAGTAAGCCGCACAATCCAACACGGTTTGTGCCAACAAGTATATGTCATTAAAACGATACAGATAACATTTTCAGGAATAGTAAGACTCATGATTAAACTTGATATGCCTTTTTTCCCCTTGATTATAAAATCAACAATTATTGCCTTCGTACTTGCCGCGGCAGGTTTTCTGCTTTATCCCGAACTTGGCCTGGAACAATTAACTGCAGAAAACGCAGCCAGGGTTTTTAGTTATAGTATCCTGGCAGGAGCCCTGTTGGGTGCCATACTGATTAACATCAAGCTGTCCGTTAAACTTCCAGGTAACCGCATCGAATCAATTTTTGTCGGCAATCTTGCATTCAAGGCTTCTGCCGGTGCCTTGCGTGAATTATTTGAAGAGTACGGCGAAGTTCATGCGGTACGCCTGATGACGGACCGTGTCACACGCCGTCCGCGAGGTTATGCCTTTGTCGAAATGGCGGCTTCTGATGCCAAACAGGCCATTGCCGCACTCAATGGTACCGAGTTTTATGGCCGTGAATTGAAGGTCAACGTTGCCAATGAACGCAAATCAAAATAAGCGTTTTGAGTGAGATTAAAAAAGGGGCCCCGGGCCCCTTTTTTATTGGCTACCGGCCGAGAGCCGCTAGCGAACTTCGAGCAGTTCTACATCAAAAACCAGGGTCGCGTTGGGTGGAATGACGTTTCCCGCCCCTGATGCGCCATAACCCATGTCTGGCGGAATAATCAGAGTGCGTTTACCGCCGATCTTCATCCCGGCAAAACCCTGGTCCCAACCACGAATAACCTGGCCGGCACCGAGAATGAATGAAAAAGGATTATTACGATCGACTGAACTATCAAACTTTTCACCCTTGTTATCGGCGGCATTTTCGTCATACAACCAGCCGGTATAATGTACCACAATCGATTTACCCTCTACGGCCTCTTCGCCATCACCGTTCACCTGGTCAATAATTTGTAATTCAGAAACTGACGACATGTTGATACCTCAATTCATTATGGAGTTTGAATTATAGAAGACAATCAGGAAAATTACCTGCCAACAACCTCTACGGTAACGGCCATGCTGGATTAAAATACCCTGTTAAAGTTTTATCCATTTTTCGATAGCCGGTATCTCGTGGCCACGATAAACAATTTCACCCTGTGGCGAGACCAGCACCATGGTCGGTGTCCCGATCACATGATAGGCTTCGGCGACGTCCAGGTTATTTAACCGGTCACTTAACACCAGGTAATTCAACTGGTTATCCTTGACGTATTCATTAACCTCGATGTCATATTCACCACCGATATTGATGGCCGTCAGGGTCAGGCCTTTATCGGCATATTGCTTATGCAACTTCTTGAAATCTGCAACATGCGCATAACAGTAAACACACTCGGTAGCCCAGAATACCAGCAATACATAGCCTTTACGCTTTAATGCATCAAGACTATGTATTTCACCATCCAGGGTCTTCAGTTCAAAACCGGGAGCCTGTTGGCCTACCTTGTAACCCGTGGTGGACGTCGAGGCTTGGGCCATGTTGTTAATACCCAGCAAGATAATGAATAACGGTGTGGCAAGCTGTTTCAACATTTTTTGTCTCTCGCGTTGTGTTATTGGCCGATAATTTTACTCGGATATGTTGAGAAAACCAGCCCGTGTTTCGATTTGCACCGTCCTGATTAGCTCCCTATAATCGCCCCTGAAATAACAAGCCACCCCCGGTTTCCTGCAATTTTATGAGTTCACAACATATTTCTGATTTAAACCTGGAAGACTTCGAGCAGAAAGTGATCGAGGCTTCACACCAGCAACCGGTACTGGTTGACCTATGGGCTGACTGGTGCGCACCCTGCCTGGTGATCGCACCGGTACTGGCTTCAGTCATTGAAGAGTATGATGGTGCGGTCAAACTCGCCAAGATCGAAGTCGATGAAGGGGAAAATATGAAACTGGCAGGACGTTACCACGTCAGGGGCTTTCCAACGGTTATCCTGTTTCAGAATGGCGAAGAGAAGGCGCGTTTCAGCAGTGCCCAGTCAGCGAGCTATATCCGCGAATTCATTGACAGCAATATTGACTGACTACTTTTTCTTTTTGCCTGCCCTGGTATAGAACACTCCGGGTATCCAGGTTTTATGTAATTTGGCCGTTTCTGCCAGGTCACCTTTTGTCTCGTCTTCGAAACGAAAGTTGTTTTTGCCAAGCCGGATGATATCGCCGTCCTTCAGGCGACATAAATCAATACGTTCATCATTGACATAAGTATGGTTGGTGCTATCAAGATCCTGCAACATGTACTCGATACGATTGTCATCGGGTGTCAGGATCACTTCCACCACAGCGTGAAATTTACTGACCAGTTCATCATCCAGGGCAATATCACAGTTTTCATCACGGCCGATTTTGAGCTGCTGTTTTTCAATGGGAATTTTCAGGCCGGCACCGCTATCAGTAATTTGCACCAGTAATGCCATGTTATTTGCCCAACGCCGCAATAAACGGTAGCCAGAAATAAAGTAACAGGGCGACAACACTCAGGTTAACGATGATATTCAGTCGGTACCGTTGCCGTTCTTCCCCCGTGGTTTGTGTCAGCCAGATACTCGACATCAGGCTGTCCAGCAACAACAGCATGAAAAAGATAGGGGCCAATACCGGGATGATTAATGTCGTAATCATCATTGCACCTTCGTAGATCACTTCGCTACCTGGCTCGGGGCGTAACAAGATGGTGATAAGCGCACATACCAGTAACACAACACGCATTGGCTTCAGTTTTTTTATAATATTCATTCTCTCACCTTAACTGGAAACAACAATCAAAATGCAATGATTACTCCAAAAGTTGATGGAATTTTCACGATTAATCCGCTAGATTATAACCACCCCCGCCCAAGATGAGAATGCATAATAACAACCTGGCCCGCGCATTACAGGGATTTGATGAATATAACCATGGATGCTGTTTCCAGAGTAAAAAGGCAGATCGAAGAAAAAATTGCCCTCGACCGGGTAATTTTACCCACCGTCCCGGATTCATTGCTCCGGGTACGTACTATCACCAGTGACGATAATGCTTCGGTCAGTGACATCGCCAGGGAACTGAGTGCCGATGCTTCGTTGGCGGCACGCATTCTCAAGGTATCCAACAGTGCCGCATTTCAACGCAACGGCATCATTATCGAGAATTTACAGCAGGCGGTAACGCGCCTGGGCAGCAAGTTGATCAACACCCTGGCGATAAATCATTCCTTGATCCAGGTTTTTGCCAAACCACAGGGTATCGCCGGGCAATGGGTCGATTTGATCAGGAACCATAGTATCAATGTCGCCGCGCAGGCCTATTCCCTGGCAAAACATTATAGCCGTTTGAACCCGGATGATGCCTTGCTGGCCGGCCTGATGCATAACGTTGGTTTTCTTCCCCTGATACAACTCAGTAGCGATTTACCCGCCATCGATGATGTAGAAAATCCCTATTGGCTGGCGCTTCGCGAATTGCATACCGAAATCGGGGCGCAATTGTTACAAAAGTGGAATTTCCCCGAGGCCATCATCAAAAGCGCCAAAGAACATGATGACCTTGCGCGTAACCCCTCACCCGTGATTGAACTGGTCGACGTGGTTATCGTTGCGCAACTCACCCTGGCTCACACCCCGGAGGCGCTCGCCTATAGCAAGCTACCGCAGTTGATCCCGGCGTATACCAAGTTAGGGGTGCTGTCACCCGCCATGTTTAGTGAAAATGAGCAGTTGAAAGCCGACTTTGTCAACGCCTACCAGTTCCTGGCTGCCTGATGCGGTTTACTGCAAACCGGAAAAACTGACCTTAACCTGGTTTTGATATTCTTTATCGAATACCAGGTCGACTAACCACTGTCCCTGCCTGTTATCAGCCTTGACCTGTTTTAAATCCGGCAAATTCTCCGCCAGGTAAGCGGTACTTGCCGCAATGATTGCCTCGTTCTCATCGTTATACAGGGCATTGACCAGGTTGAGCGCGACAAACTGCATGCGTTGATTCTTGTCCGGTGAAGTCAACTGTTCGCCAGCCAGGTTGATACCTGTATCCATCTTGCTATCCATCTTTTCCAGCGACAGGCGCTGTTGTTCGGTGAGCGCAACACTGCGGTCATATTCAAGAATGACTTCACCATTGATAAGAACTGCCATTTTATTGCTCATGCCTGCTCCTGGGTTTTTACCGATTATGCGAGTGCTGAATGGTAAGAGTCCGGGCAGAAAAATACCAGTATTGCGGAAAATAACAACACGATAGGCCCGGTTCGAAAAAATCAGGGAATCAGTTTTTAGTGGTTTTGTTGCCGTTGCTATTCGCCTGGTGACTGGCCATGAAGTTTTCAATCAAGTCCGTTGGCACGGCGCCAATTTGCTGCACCAGTAATTCGCCCTGCGGTGAATAAATCAGGAAGGTGGGCGTACCCCGCCAGGCCACGCCTGTCAGCTGGCTGAATAACTGAGCAACCTGCTCCGGTTCACCAATCAGGTTGGGGAAATTCACCTTGTGTTTATCGATGAATTCCTGGGCATTGACCTTGTTAGCCAGGCCATCCAGGGAAATACCCAGTACCGAAGCATCCGTATCAGAGTGGGCAAAATGAAAATCAACATACTGATGCGCTTCTCGGTTACACACGTGACAATCCGAGGCCCAGAACATCACCACCAGCCATTTACCCTTGCCGGTAAATTTATCAATACTGCTGGGCTTGCCCTGCATGTCAAACAACGGGCCTGCCGCATAGCTATGGCCAAGGCTTGCCAGCATGAAAAAGCCAATAATAAAAACCTGCCAGAATCGAGTGATGCGCATAAGTACCCCGTTGTTTAAAAGTTGTAAATTTTTGACCACGGCTTCACTCCGGGAGTTCCCGTGGCCACGTCAAAACCAGTGATTATACCTGCCCCGGGCATACTAATGAATTTCAGTTAGAGAGAGTTTGCAGCGACAGCACCGTGGCAATATCCCCTTCCACTTGCCAGTGAATATCAAATTCCAACAGTTTCATGGCATGCCGGGAAGTTGTCTTTGCCTGATCCACGTAGGCGGGTCGTGGATCAAGTTCCAGTACCTGGCTGATCATCTGTTGTAAATCCGGGTACTCCGTCTGGACCTGCCTGATTTGCTTTAATGCCGTATCGGTGAATACCACCTGCAGTTTTGGCTGCGGGGCAGCCGCGGCATAACCTGCTTTTGCCTCATGAATACAATCGGTATAAGGAATATACGGTTTAATATCCAGCAGCGGAGTACCGTCAACAAGATCGGCACCCCTGATATCAAGCCATAGCTTACCCCGCTCACGCCGGATCCCGTCCAGTTCTACCGCGGATAAGCCAACCGGGTTGGGCCGGTAGGGAGAACGTGTCGCAAACACACCCATGCGCTGGTTGCCGCCCAGGCGCGGTGGCCGCACCTTGGGTCGCCATTCGCTATCAGCGTTTTTGTGGAACACGAACACCAGCCACAGGTGAGAAAAATCCTGCAAGCCTTCAAAGGCCTCATCACAATCAAACGGTGGCAGGATTTCTATGCGGGCAGAGGCCTGCTTGATAAGCCCCGGTTGCCGTGGTGTGCCAAACTTTTCCTTGAAGGGTGAATGAACCAGGCCCACCGGGATGAATTCAAATTTCATTCCCTCAACCCGGCGCGACCCTGGCGGTTGAAAAACTGTTGCGCATTGGTCAGGCGTATTTTTTTCGCCAGTCCTTCGGGTAATTGTGTTAACCAGTCACGATGGTAGTTAATGAATTTATCGTAATGGGACCAGCCCTGGTCCGCTTCATACCATTTATATATCTGGTGCGCGTTCCAAACCGGGTCGGTACCGGTAATAAAACGATCCGGGTAGGTTTTGATCAAGTCCAGCCAGCCCGGTAACAGCTTACCCTTCTCATCGGTCAGGTAACCATAGTGCCAGGGATCGCGTGCCGCCAGGTCAAACCAGACATTATCACAATGCGGCATCAAGTCCGATAAACCCTGCGCATCAATCACGCCACCAGCATGCGCCCACAGAAAACGTACCTTCGGGTAACCCTGGCAGATGGGCAACAGGTATTGGTACGACGAGGCATCCGTATGTAGCAGTACCGGGACTTCGAACTCATCCGCCAGTTTCAACAACCCCTGGAAAACCGGGTTATCTCGTCTTGGTCCGACCCCGGCCATCAGGTGGACTTCACCGATACCATGATATTTGCCAGAGGCCAGTGCTTCCCGGGTCCGGTCAATCACTTTTTCATCATAAAACCAGCTGAGCCGATTCCCGGCTTCATAATAGGGCGAGTAAAAGGGAATGATCCAGTCTCCCCCGGCCTCGGCCAGTTTTAGTGCATAGCTGGATGGCACACTGGATACCGCGGCCAGCACGATATTGTGTTTGTCCAGGATCGCGACGGCTTCTTTTGCGGAAAGCAACTCCTCGTGATCCCAGTTGTAATGCAAGTGCATATCGGCAAACGGTGCCAATGCCGGTTTGTCAACGGACGCACAGGACATCAGCAATAATGAACCAATCATCAGGATAATTTTTTTCATATTCACTCGATATGGGTTAGTGATAAATAACGGTTTGTGCCCATTTCATTCAGGCGGCTTATGGTGCGCTGGAAGGCAAACGCCAGGCGCCGCCCCTGGTATAACTCGGCAGCCTCTACCCGGGCCGTCACCAGCAGTTTCACATGGTGATCATACAATGCATCAACCAGGTGAATAAAGCGCTTGGCCACGTCATCATGCGCTTCCGTCATTGGATGAATGTCGCTGATAAATACAGTATGACAGACCCTGGCAATCTCGATATAGTCATTGGCCGAGCGATAGGTTGCGCAGATGTCTCGAAAATCAAACCAGATCAAATCACCCGCCTGTGCCAGGTAGCGGATGGGGCGGTCATTGATGATCAGCGCCCGGTTATGCTTGGCAGGCACCGTCGCCATTTGTTCAAAACACGCTTTTAAACAGGTCTTGCCTTCGCCCTCTGCAACAAGCTGGTAGCTTTGGTTATCTTCCAGTGTATTGAGGCGATAATCGGGGCCATCATCCAGTTTTACTTCACGCGTATGTTCATGCAACAACTCGATTGCAGACATAAAGCGTTCACGTTGCAGGCCGTTTTTATACAAGTCACTGATAGCTATATTCGAGGTTGCTACCAGCGTCACGCCGTTATTGAACAGGGCCTTTAATAAACCGGCCATTAACATGGCATCCGCAATGTCATGCACATGAAACTCGTCCAGGCATAACAGGCGATAGCGACTGGCCAGTTGCCTGGCCACGATATTGAGCGGATCAGGTGACTTTGGCAAACCCTTCAATTGCTCGTGAACGTCGAGCATAAAGCGATGGTAATGAACCCGGTACTTTTCCTTGAGGGATACACTGGCATAGAAACTATCCATCAGGTAGGTTTTGCCCCGGCCCGTGCCACCCCAGAGATAAAGTCCGCGTGGTGCCCTGCTATCACGTGAGAAGAGTTTTTTTACCCAGCCATGGGCCTGGTGTCCAGTTGGCAACAACTGCTCGTATAACAACTGCAATTGATCGACGACATGCTGCTGCGCGGGATCATGTTGTATCGCACCAGACGATAAATCCTGCTGGTATCGCTGCGCAGGCGTACTGAAAAGACTAGCCTGACTTGAACCCATGTTGTTTATGTTTTGCATCGCAGAAGGGTTTGTTGCTTGAATGACCACAACGACACAAGGCAGCCTTGTTGCGCGTTGTGTGACTTTTGTCATCACGACTGCTGATGTGCATGGGACCTTTCGCCAGTAGCATCGCGTTTTCCCGGCACTGGATTACCAGCGGTTGACCTTCATCCTGCAAGGCTTCGGTGCGTTCATCGACGAACTGTCCGTCATCCTGGAAACCTGATTGTTGATGACTACCATCACAAAACGGCTTGTTGTTTGAAGCCCCACACCGGCACAGGGCAATATCCTCACCCTTGGCCAGCAACTGGCCATCGACATCCCTGACTTCGATATTCCCCCTGGCGATCAACGGGCCATCAGGCCTGACCATCACGCTATTACCGGGCGGCTGTTTGCTACTACTGGTTGTCATTTGTGCTCCTCTTCCAACAACGCGTCATGACGCCTGAATTCACACCAGCTGGCCGCTCTGCCGAACATGCTCATTCCTCGCATAACGCTATAACCTTATGATAAATATAGCATTTTCCAAGACCGAGTTTAAGCCTCGGTTTTGTAGTCAAATTCTTACACACGTTTAAGCGATCTCTGACAGATCATATCCAATAGACTAATATAAAATTATTACCTGTCAGACAATCGGCACAAATGGATAAAAACAATCGAGACAAAGCAATGTTGACTGGAAACGTACCGACCACAGAATCCAAGCGCTACGGGGAAGATGGCAATGTCCCACCACGCCGGAAACGTATCTACACGGATGGCAAAAACTGGTACTTCCTGACCCGCAATGGTGGCAACCATGGCCCTTTCAAAACCTTCACCGAAGCAAAATCCGCGTTGAAACTATTCATGCGCCGCTCCGGCATCGTTTCCTTCAGCGACGATCCCAGCCGTTTTTAGTTCGTGCCGCTGGCACCTTATTCGCCCAGGGCCAGCCTTGTTATTCATGGCTGACCCTGTAATAGCGGGCATTCAAACTACCCGGCAAACCTCATCGAAAGACAGGCGTGGCCCACGTGGGTAGAGCTTGTCGCTGTCTCCATAACCGAGTGCACAAATGAAGTTGGCCTTGATGTTTCCCTCGGGGAAAAATGCCGCTTCCAGTTTGGCATTATCAAAACCAGACATTGGCCCGCAATCCAGTCCCAGGCTGCGCGCAGCGAGCATCAGGTAGGCGCCCTGTAAACTGCTATTTCTGAACGCGGTTTCGTGGATTTTTTCCGCTTTACCTTCAAACCATGACCTGGCGTCAGTATGCGGAAACAGGATGGGCAGTTTTTCATAAAACAACATATCCATGCCGATAATCGCCACCACCGGGGCGGTCATGGATTTTTCCACGTTACCCTCGTCCAGGCAGTCTTTGAGTTTCTGCTTGGCTGCATCGGAGGTAACAAATACCAGTCTCGCCGGGCAGGCATTGGCACTGGTGGGCCCCCACTTCATCAACTCGTATAAAGCCTTTAACTGTTCATCGTTAACCGGCTTATCCAGCCAGGCATCATAACTTCGCGCATCGCGGAACAAAACATCAAGCGCCTTATCATCTAGTTCCATACATCAATCCTTACCAAGATAGTTTATTAGCTAATATTAATACTCTGTCACAAGCCGTTGCCATTTACAAACCCTGAAAACAAAAACCAGGATCATGGCAAGGTGATAGCTGGCAAGCCGACAAACACTGTTACTGCCCAATCCAACACCATTGAATACGTGCGCTGGCGATATTTGATAGTATGAAATTCACAATCAAGCTAAAAATTAACTATAGTAATAACGGGTAGTACGATAAAAAAAGGGGATATTGGAATGCGACACTACAGGAGGTACATGGCACTCGCCATGCTGCTGCATTTGTTCAGCATCTCGGCCAACGCTGAAACAACACTGTTACTGGGGGTTCACCCTTATAAAGCTGTCGACAAATTACAAAAAGCCTACCAGCCGCTTGCAGACCTGCTGGCCAGCAAACTGGGTAGAACCGTCAATCTCAATATCGCGAAAGATTACCAAACCCACATAGAACTTGTTGGTAATGACCAGCTTGATATCGCCTACCTGGGCCCTGCCAGTTATATTGAAATGGTCGAACAGTTTGGCAACAAGCGCATCCTGGCCCGCCAGGTCGTCAACGATGAACCGACTTTCAAGGGTAAAATTATCACCCGTTCCGATTCCGGGATTAAGCAGCTCGCGGATCTCGAAGGCAAACGCTTTGCCTTCGGGGACCCCAACTCGACCATGAGTCACCTGGTGCCACGTTACATGCTGATTAAAAACGGTATCAGCAAAGACAAGCTCCAGTCATTCAGCTTCCTCGGCTCGCATGACAATGTCGCCATCGGCGTGCTATCGGGTAATTTTGATGCCGGTGCCGTGAAAGAAGCGGTCTACCACAAGTACAAAGACAAGGGGCTGACCTCACTCGCCTCCACTGAAGCCTTATCTGAACACCTGTTCGTCGCCTCGAACAGGCTTCCGCAGGTCCTGGTGGATAATATAAAAAAGATATTGCTTGATTTAAAAAACCATCAAGCAGGTAGAGACATCATGAACGGCATCAAGAAAAACATGAATGCCATGGCCGAGGCCCGTGACGAAGACTATGACAACCTGCGCAATATACTGAGTGTATTAAAACAAAGAAAAATCATCGAGTAATGAGCATCACTCAAGGTAAAAACAAAAAAGCACTTGTTGCCTTCATGCTGGTGCTGTTCCTGTTCCTGGTCATCATTAATGTGCTGGTAGTGACCCAGCAGCGCCAGTTGCTGGTCTCCGAGACCAATGCCCATGAAAATAGTGAAGCGGAAATTTTCACCTTCCTGGTAAGTTCACTATTAGTTCAACATGATTACGCCAAGATTGTCGACTTTGTTCAGCAATGGGGAAACTCGCGCCCTGACATCACGCATATTCAGCTTCGCGCACCTAATGGTTTCATTATCGCAGAATATAAAGCCGGCCAGTTAGCGGCAAACCCATCCTCCTTGCTTAAAGACATCAAAAGCATGGATGATAAAGATTATCAGCTGTCGCTCACGCACGATCGCACGGCCATCATTGAACATTTAAATGCTATTACCAGCAAACTTATCATTGTCTCGGCGTTTATTTTTGTTTTGCTGGGCACCATCCTGTGGTTGGTCCTGAAACGTATCGCGCTGGTTCCCCTGCACCGGGAGATCAGCCGCCACGAGCGAACCACTAACGAACTGTTGGACGCCAAGGAACAGGCGGAGAAGGCCAGCAGAACAAAATCGGCGTTTCTTGCCAACATGAGTCATGAAATACGCACCCCGATGAACGGTATTATCGGCATGCTCTCCCTGCTAAAGGAAACACCATTAACAAAGGAACAATTTGATTTCCTTGACACCGCAAACTCTTCGGCTGAAACCTTGCTGTCGATCATCAATGATATTCTCGATTTTTCCAAGATAGAGGCCGGCAGACTCGAGCTGGATGAATCCGATTTCAACCTGATTGAGTCAGTTGAAAATGTCATGACGCTACTGGCTGAATATGCCCACAGTAAAGGCATCGAACTGGCCTTTGAGATTGATCCCAAAGCGCCGCTGATGGTCAGGGGTGATCCGGTGAGATTACGCCAGGTGCTTATAAACCTGGTCAACAATGCCATCAAGTTCACTGAACAGGGTGAAGTTGTGTTAAAGCTTGACGTGCTTGATAAACAGCCTTCCACAGCAAAACTCAGGTTTACCATTTCTGACACCGGTATTGGCATTGCTAAATCCAAGATTGACAGTATTTTTGATTCCTTTTCCCAGGCTGACTCTTCCACCACCAGGAACTTTGGCGGTACCGGTTTGGGACTGGCCATCTCAAAACAGCTCGTCATGTTAATGGGCGGTAATATCGGCGTTGAATCAGAACCTGGCGTGGGCAGCAGCTTCCGGTTTGATATAGAGCCTGAGGTGATTTCCTACGACTCACCGATCCCGTATGACTACGACCTGATTAAAAACAACCGGGTTATCATCGTTGATGATAACCAAACAAACAGGACCATACTTCAGCATCAACTGCAAAACTGGGGACTGGAAAGCGAGCTGGCGGAAGACGCTTACCAGGCCCTTGAAATGATCAAGCAGTCCATCTCTGCCGGCAAGCCTTATGATATTGCACTGGTCGATATGATGATGCCAGGCATGGACGGGGCACAGCTTTGTGAACAGCTACGCGCCAACCCTGAAACAGCCAGGCTAGCCATCATCATGCTTACCTCCCTGGCCGGGCATACTGCCGAGGAATATAATTCCATCAAGCAATACGTCGATCACTACCTGACCAAGCCGGTAAGGCAATCTCTTTTGTTTGACGCTATTGTTTCATTGATACAGGCACGTGGCCCCAGTCACGCTGCCAACATGGTGCAGGACGATGCACTCGCCCAGGTACAGAACTTCATACCCGCTCAATCCATCCCACCGATACTCGTTGCAGAGGATAACCCGGTAAACCAGAAAGTGATCGCGGCCTACCTGAAAAAGCTTGGCTACCAGGTCCGCCTGACCAGCAATGGCAAGGAGGCTATCGAGCAGTTATTACGAGAAAAATTTTCTCTTGTCCTGATGGACTGCCAGATGCCGGTGCTGGATGGTTATGCGGCCACACAACAGATTCGCGGACTCGACAATGACACCAGGAACATTACCATCATCGCCATGACGGCAAATGCCATGGAAGGCGACCGCGAAAAATGCCTCGAGGCAGGCATGAATGATTACCTGGCCAAGCCTATCAAGCTTGATGTATTGAACAACTACCTGGAAAAATGGCTCGCGCGCTGAGCCACGATAAATGTACCTGCTTTTCCCTGTCACAACATGAAAAATAGCACTATAATTAGTAATATTATTTCGAATTACCTGGAGGTTTTTTAACAATGACTGATGAACAAGAACCTTATAAGGGTCCTGAACGTCGCTCAGGAAAAGACCGCCGCTCCGGACATGACCGCCGTGAAATGATTCGTTTTGAACCGGGCAAGGCAGACCGCCGTTCCGGCAAGGATCGACGCAAGATGAAAAGCGTCTGGGATGATGGACGCGCCGACTTTTAACCAGCTATCACTGGATAACCAGGCTGATCTTTCCCATCGTGTGCCCCTGTTCGATAAGCTGGTGCACACTCGCCGCCTGGCTCAGTGGATAACTGGCCGCAAGTTTCAGTTGTAACTCTCCACGATCAATCCATTCTGCACACTGGTTCAGTATCTCGACCTGGTGCCGGCGTGCCTGCGGTAATGAACGCACCATCGGCGTCAGCATTAACTCAAAGCTCACACGAATATTTTTCAGCCGTGCCTCTTTCCAGTCAATATCAGTGCCCGGGTCCAGCAGGGTGACGATCTCGCCACGATAGGCCAGTAACTGCAGGCTTTGTTTAAAAACAGCGGGCCCCACGGTATCAAAAACCACATCCACGCCTTTGCCACCGGTCAGCTCGTTGATCCGCGCGGCCACATCTTCATCGCGATAAAGAATCACTTCATCAGCTCCCAGCGAGCGGACAAAGTCAATCTTTTCCTGGCCGTGGACCGTGGTGAATACCCGTGCGCCTTTACGTTTCGCCAGTTGTATCGCCACGTGTCCTACCCCGCCGGCACCGGCATGGATCAGGATGGTTTTGCGATCATCAAGTTGCACACGGTCGTACAACGCTTCCCAGGCGGTGATCAGGACCAGCGGCCCGGCTGCCGCCTGGCTAAAGTCCAGGCTGGCCGGTTTATGACTGAGCAAGTGCTCTTCCAGCACGTTAAATTCAGCATAGTTACCCTGCTCGTTACCCAGGCCACCATGACAGAACCAGACTTCATCACCGACCTTGAACTGTTTTACCGCGTCACCGATTTCGACAATCACGCCCGCGCCATCGCAACCCAGCACGGCAGGTAACTGATCAGGGTAGTAGCCTGCTGTCGCCCGTATCTTGGTATCAATCGGATTAACCCCGGCGGCTTTCAGTTTTACCTTTACCTCGCTCGGTGTTTGTATCACGGGTTCGTCGATATCAACATGCTCCAGGACACTGCTATCACCGGCTGCACGCATCTGTATCGCTTTCATAACTCACCTCTCATGATGATGGCTGGCCAGTGTAATACACAATTGCTTGGGCAAGACATTATCTATGTTAAAATATTTTAATGATGGTTCAAAAAGAAATCGATATCATGACCGAGGGTCGGGGTACCTATGATATTACCCGCAAGATCCAGCAAACGGTTGCCCAGGCCGGTATCACCACGGGCCTGTGTCATATTTTTATCCGTCATACCAGTGCTTCGCTGATCTTGTGCGAAAATGCCGATCCCGAGGTACGTGACGATCTTGAGCGATTCATGGCACACACGGTGCCTGATGGTGATGCCATGTTCCATCACACCGCCGAAGGCAGCGATGACATGCCTGCTCATGTGCGAACTATTCTCACCCAGACCGATCTGAACATTCCCGTCAGCCAGGGGCGCTGTGCACTGGGCACCTGGCAGGGTATCTACCTGTGGGAGCATCGCACCTCCGGGTTTTTACGTCGCTTGACCCTCACCATACAGGGTTAACCCTTAGTCGATTTATCCCGTAATAAAACTATTATTATTGATAAAAAGCCCGATCCTCATCCTGCAAACTGCGCCGTTTATCGGCAATATAGCCGGCTTTTTTGACTATTTGCGGCTTTTGTCTTATATAAATAATAAAACTCAGCCATGTTGGAGTGGCCAATGGATACACGTCTAAACAGACAAGGTGAAAGTGGCGTCACGCCGTTTCGGTCGGGTCGATTCTTTGTTGTCGCCAACCAGTGGTATTTCGCGACACGCGAAGGCATTGACAAGGGGCCTTATACAACCAGGTCCAATGCCCAGCTCGCCCTGGATGACTTCCTGGAACAGTGTGAAAAAGTAAACCGGCTTTTTAATTAACGCCCTGGCGTTAAACCGGCATTAACACGCCTGTCCCTCCCAGCCCACAGTAGCCACGTGGATTCTTTGCCAGGTACTGCTGGTGGTAATCTTCCGCATAATAAAATTCCGGCGCTTCGATAATTTCCGTGGTAATCGCCCCGTAACCGTCAGCCGTTAATGCTTGCTGATACTGTTGCTTGCTATCAACGGCCTGCTGATACTGTTCGGTGGAATAGCAATAAATGCCTGAACGGTACTGGGTACCCCGATCATTGCCCTGGCGCATCCCCTGGGTAGGATCATGCGCCTGCCAGAAGCTGGCCAGCAATTGTTGATAACTGATCTGCCCGGGATCAAAAATAACCAGCACCACTTCGTTATGTCCGGTCATTCCCGAACACACCTCTTGGTAACTGGGGTTGGGTGTATAGCCAGCGGCATAGCCAACCGCCGTCGAATATACGCCGGGTAATTGCCAGAAGCAGCGTTCGGCGCCCCAGAAGCAACCCATACCAAACATGGCACGCTGCAGGTTATCCGGGAAGGGAGGTACGATGGGGTTACCGGTCACCTGGTGCGTCGGGCTGACTTGCATGGCTTCACGGCGACCCGGCAACGCTTCCTGCTCGGTAGGCATTTCAAGTTTTTTACCCCATAACGCCATAATAAATATCCAGTTAAAAAAATGAATGGAGCTAAAGCTGTTTAAGCTTTAGGTATGCCTGGCATGGATAAGTTCCGCTGCTTCGCGCCGGGACCCGGCCCGGTAAAATCAGCTTATCACGCTAGTCCTCTTCATCGATATCATCCATATCAACCTGGCCGGAAAGACGACGTCGAATATGCGACCAGGTCATTCCGGTGGTTAATATGGCACTGGCAATGAACAGCGTCAGGTACAGCACCACGTCAATGTTATCAACCGGGATAATACCGACATCGACGATCAACCAGATCATGGTGCCAAAAAACGCGAATGCCAGGAACAGGCCAAATGCCCCCAGCGATCGCAAGGTTGCCCTGACAAACACGGTCCAGCCAATCAACAATACAATGGCCACGAATAACTTGAGCACCGAGAAATCACTGATTTGCTTGATACCCCAATGATAAAAAGAATATCCGGAAGGATTATACGTCGCGAAAACCAGAACCAGTGCAAACACAAAACGTAATGCTACCCCGATCCAGGTAATGGGTTTATATGACATGTGCTTTCCCCGTCTTATTAGTTATTGTCATGTCAGAATACTCGCTCCGTGCTGCGGAATAAAGCCCGGTTTCATACCAGCTCCCTGTCAGGGACAACCTGGCAAACCACGTGGATATAACGTCCCAGTGAGCGGAA
Source organism: Thioalkalispiraceae bacterium (assembly GCA_050116415.1). Classification (GTDB taxonomy): domain Bacteria; phylum Pseudomonadota; class Gammaproteobacteria; order UBA6429; family Thiohalophilaceae; genus JARRJY01. Next base: position 197 of record JASFOS010000036.1, on the reverse strand, counting down.
CGGTTCCTGGCCTGCGTAGCATTTTTCCATTTCCAGGATATCCTCGAACGCACGCTTGCTACGTACATTACCCGCCATGTAATCATACATGACGCGGATACCGGTCTTGCGCAGGATAGCCAGGCCCTCTGCCTCCAGCCATTGGTAAACCATCTCGGGTTCCAGCGGTGAGATCGGTGTCAGGGTGGTTTTCTTGT